>JARXWK010000023.1 GCA_029916745.1 Dysgonomonadaceae bacterium PH5-43
ATCCTGATATGAAGATTCTAATCGAAGGCTTTACATCGGGAGAGGAAGATGCCCATATCGGTTTAGAAAGAGCTACAGTTGTTAAAACTTACCTTGTTAATAGAGGTATTACTCCCAATAATATTCAAATAGAAAATAGAGGCAAGTCAATGCAATTAATAGAAGAAATTAATGAAGAATGTCGTCTGAAAAATAGGCGAATAGTAATTACAAATACACATAGAAATTAAGATGTTTCACACATCGACACAATTCGTTTCAATAGTATAAAACAATTCGTTTCTCGGTTTGAAAGAATTTGTTTCACTTAACTGAAACAAACTGTTTCACCTTATTGAAACAACTCGTTTCACCTAACTGAAATAACTTGTTTCACCCGTGTGAAACAAATTTGGAAAACTAAGCAAGATGATATATTGTTTTTTATTGTATCTTCGCCAAGCGTTTAAAGTATAAAAGAAATTAGAGTTATGGATATTGTTTTATTAATACTGGCTGTTTTGCTTATCATTGTAGGAATTGTAGGCTGTGTAATACCGGCATTGCCAGGACCTCCTATCAGTTTTGTAGGGATATTATTGTTAGAATTTACTAAGTTTGCCGATTTTAGTATGGCTCTTATGTTGGTTTTATTATTCTCAGTGTTAGTAATAACCGTTGTAGATTATATCTTTCCTATCTATATGACTAAAAAACTTGGAGGCACTAAATGGGGAACTTGGGGTGCTACAATAGGATTACTATTAGGATTCTTTTTAGGTCCACTGGGAGCAATTGCAGGTCCTTTCTTCGGTGCCTTAGTTGGCGAACTAATCGGCGGAAGCAAAGGAAATATTGCGATGAACTCGGCAATAGGTTCCTTTGTTGGCTTTTTGTTAGGTACAGGAGGCAAACTTATTGTGTCGGGAGTTATTACATACTATTTTATAAAAGCACTATGGCAGTACTGCTTTTAACGAATAAGTTAGATAGAAACTTTATACGACTTGCCATTAATAACAATAATATATGTGCCTGAAGAGAGGCGAGTATTAAGAGAACCAATCTTTCTGCCATCTATAGAATAAAGGCTTACATTATCTTCGGGCTTTAAGTTTTCCACAATTATTCTGTTGTCTATACCATAAATGTTATAGATATTATTGGCTTGAGGCTCGTTAATAGAGTTTTCTTTATTGAGAGTTACTGCAACTTTCATTGTGTAAGGGGTTGCCTTGCATATAGAACCTAAAGACGCCATAGTATAAGAGTAAGTTTCGCAGCCTTTGCCATCTACAAATAATTGTGTAGTAATTTTACCACTCCCGTCGCTTGTTAATACGGCTCTTAAGGTTGTTCCTTTTTCTGTGTCGGGAACAACAGTTGCTACAGTCGAAGAGTTGTTTAATTTAATTTCGTTGTCGACACGCAAATAGTACTGAAAGGTATAACCATCAAATGGATTAGTTCCGTTAGCAATTATAGTAGAGCCCCATTGGTTGAAAGAATCTCCAAATACTATTGTTTCTGCATCTATAGTCCATTTCTCTTTAGTTGATAAGGCAGGAGCAAACGTAACAGATTGTTGTCCGGTTGCCATATTGTAAACAGTTCCTTTTTCTTCAAAATACGCAATTAGTTTAATAGGGTCTTTGCCGTAATAAGTAAAAGAAGCATCTGTGCTTATGGTTTCTCCTTCGGCATTTGTCCATTTAGAGAAAGCGTAGCCTATGTTCGACTTAGCTTCAACAATAACAACCTCAGTGTTTGTAACAGAAAGTTTATCGCTTCCTTTTATTGAAATGCTCCCGTAAGCATTTTGTTCGGGAGCTATTTCAATACTAACTTCACGAGCTTCTGTTATTTCGTCCATTATAACTAATGGCACAGAAAAGCTTAATCCGCATACAGGTTCTTTCCCTATTTCGATAGAAGATTCTTCAATGTCTGTAATTAAAGAAAGAACTGTTTCGCCCACATTAGCATTAGCAAATTCATTTATTGTAAAGCTTGCAATACCATTCTTAACGGTTGCACTGAAAATTTCGTTACTTTCGTATGTTCCATTAGCATTTATATCAACAAACAACTTTGTAGCTCCTTGAGCAGGGAATGAAATTTCGAGAGTTTTACCTTTATAAACAACTACTTGCTTGTCGGTTATACTTAAAGCACCTTCAACAGGAGCAAGAAAACTCTCTGCTTTACTTCCTTTTATATTAATATCCATATAATACTTTTCAAATATCTTCTTCGCTGTTTCGATAGGATTGTTTTGAGAGGTATAAGGATAAGGATTGTCGGTTGTAGGAGTTGTAGCCCACGTATATTCCATATTAAAGTAAGAAGAAGATGACGGTGCTGAATTACCTGCCTTAAGTTTGTTGAACATTAATTCCCATCGAGGATAATAATAATCTTTAAGTAAACCTCCCCATTCTCGGTTAGAGTAATCTTTTAATCCTCCTGAATTGGCAGAAGCTTGAGGTCCCCAAGTTGTAACTAAAAGACGAGCATTCTTTTCGTAAATATCTTTTTCTTCTTTAGTTTTACCTAAGTTACGAGCGTCATTAATCCACTTGCCAAGCATAAAGTCGGGAATAGTGTTTAACAATTCGTCTTGATTAAGTATAAGTTCTAAGAAACGATTGCTCAAAGCTTTGAATTTCTCTTTATCTTTCGCTGTGTTTGCATCGTTTATTCTTGTCAATAATGTGTAGCTATAGTCCGATAATGCCTGACGAACAACATCAACAACATCATATTCAAAGTTTTTACCAGATAGGCTTTCGCTTTGCGACAATAGAAGTTGAGCTGCCTTTTTTACGTCGTCTACCTCCCAATATATGTTAGACGTAGACCAAGTAGAAACGCTATTTACAGTTAACGAAGGACGAGCGCAAATAATTGCTTCCGAAACTCCCTGCTGACTGGTAGGACAAGCATACACGCTGTTAAGTAAAAAGCTCCAAGCTTGTTCGGCTGCTTCATTTTTCTTTCCGTATCTAATGTTTGCATAAGATTTTATCCAGTCTTCCGACTCTACTTTGGTTTCTCTCCAAGGTAATTCAAATAAAGCTTCATAAAGCATAGGGTTATTTTCAATACCTTCTGGAGTAGCACCTACACCCAACATAGTTTGAGGGAATTGAGTTTTAGCATCATAAAAGCCACTTACAGTCTTGTCTAATCTACCGTGTAAGCCAGTGCGTCCACCGAAGTTATTAAGCATACAGTAAACAAATTCGTGTTTCTTACCCGACGACTGAGCGTAGCTACTTCCCCATTTCTTTACAGCATCAGAAAATAAGTCTAACACAATAAGAGTTCCTGGCTCTAAAGCATTTAATGCCTCTTGACGAGGATTCTCTTGCCACGATTGAATAACCCATTGAGGAGTTTCTTCATTCCCGCTATAGTTTTTCATCGCATTATACACAGCTTTGAAAGCAGCATCTAAATTAACTCCTGTAGTGTTTCCTCCTTCGTGAAAAGGGTCCATACTATAATAAGCCGAAGTTCCGTATAATTCAGCCATTTCATCGTAATAATACTTAGCCATTTCGTTAAAGTTAGCATCAGTAGGAAGTAAAAAGCCAGGGCGTTGGAAGTAACACCAAGTTCCAGGATTAGAAATGCTCCAACCTTTTTTACTATTAATATCATGAGGAACCATTCCTGAATATCCAGCTAATACTGGTTCTATGTTTAGTTCTCTCATTCGAGCAACTATCTTCTTTTGTAAAGCTTCTTGTTGGTCATACCAAGCATCGGGGTTAGCACCTCCCCAGCCTTCTAAGTTATTCATCAAAAACCAAGCTTGAAAAGCAGGACCAGCGATAAACTTATTTGCTTCGTCTTTAGAATAACCTAATTTGTTTATTAAAACATTACGCCAAACAACTTCGGTACCTGTTAGTGCCAAAGGCATATTAATACCGTGAAGAGCCATAAAATCTATTTCTTTTTCCCAACGTTCCCAGTCCCAAAACGCCATAGAATAAGAATATGTACAATAGTTAAGATAATAACGATACTTAAGGTTAGTGCTTCTTGTTTCTGAAGTTTCTGGCACAGGAAGCGACACCTCACTTAAATCGGTTGTAAGATTATTCCAAGTTAAAAGCACATTAGCATTATATTTAAGATACCAATTAATACCTGTAGCAACCGATAAATAACTATCACCTATAATTTTAGGTTTCCCATCTTTAGAAGTAATAGTAAAATATTCTTTCCCGTCTGTTGATGCTTCTATTGCAGTTAGAATTCTATCAGAGGTTCCTGCTCCACCAATACGGTTTAAGAGATTGTCAATAGGAGTTGCTGAAGACACTAAACTAAACGCAACAGCGATAATAGCGATAATAATTTTTCTCATGATGTTTAATATTTATTTTTATTTATAATCACAGTTCAACACCGTAAAGTTATATAATAAAATAGTAGTACTTCTATTATATAATAAAAATATAAACAGTTAAATTAGGTAAGGGCTTGATTAAGTTATTGTTATGTTTGTATTTGTAGAATAAAAAGGAAATGAAAATAATCGGATATTACTTCCTTCCTATCTGTTTTATTCGATTTTCAAAGTCTTCGGCGGGTATAATTGCTTTGTTTCTTAGTCGAGTTCTATAATTATATATAGTTTTTATCGAATAGTGTAGAAATTCAGCAATAGCATTACTATCAGTAATCCCTAAACGTATAAGAGCAAATATACGTAATTCGGTATTCATAGCGTTTGTATTTTTCAATACAAATTGCTCTTGCAATGGCAATAATTTGTTTATTTCATCGATGAAATCAGGATAAAGTTTAAGAAATACCTGGTCGAAAAGTCCTAATAATTCTTTTAGTTCAGTTTCTATTAAATCTCTTGACTTAAGCATAGAGCTAAGTTCTTCAAACTTTCGTTCCATTATCTTTTTGTTTAGAGTATTTTGAAACTTCTCTATCTTCTTAACATAAAGCGAACACACGTTTAAGAACTCAGTAATATATGTTTCTTTCAATAAATTGGCTTCCGATAATTCTATATTAATTTGCCCTATATCTTCATTAATGGTTTTTAGTTGCTTATTGGTATCCTTTAAGCTTTTGCGTATCATATCTATTTTCTTCATTTGTTTATAAATATACACTATACCAATGATAAGGAAAATAGCTATGATGCCAGTAAAAGCTGATAGCAGTCTGAATTTGTTCTTCTCTGCTTCTACTTTACTTTGGTATGCTTTTTCTATAATGGGGAAAAACTGTGAAGCTTCAACCATTCTCATATTAAATCGAGTAGTTAAAGCATCTTCCATAGATTGAGAAATGTATCTGTAAGCTCGATCTATATTATTTGTTTCAAAACAAGCGATAGCTAACGAACGAAAAGATTCGTGTTCGCGAACAGAACTTTTCATATCATTAATTGCTGCAATTGCAAAATATTTTTTCTGATTTTCGTAATCTTTATCTTTCACATAAGTTCTTCCCATACTATTTGCTACCATAGCCCGTTTATGAGTTCCATTTTCTGTTTCGTTATAGTAAGGAATAATTATTTCTCTTGCTTTTTCAACATTTCCTTCGTCTGTAAGCTTTTCGGCAATAAGCAAAGGGTTTGCATTCTTTCCTGTAACGCGTATTAAAGAATCCTGATAGTCAAAATATTCTTGAGGAAGACTATTGTATTGTGCAGAATAAAAATAGAATAACTGTTTATATCTTGCGAAATACTGACCAAGCATATTAACCTCTTCGGCATAAGGACGTATAGAATCTAAGAGATTTATAGCTTCAATATATAATCCTTCGGTAGAGTACATCGACACTAATGATAAGTTCAAAGACACCATTAAAGTTTTTCTGTCTTCAAAACTTTCAACTAATTTTAGATTTTTAAGCAGATAAGCTTTTGCACTGTCTGGAGTGTAGTAATAGTATTCGTTATGTATTTTAGAGTAAATATCAAATTTCTGTACATCTGTAATATTAGGAATGTCAAGCATTTTTTTAAGTTCGGCTATATCTTTTTCTTTCTGTTCAAGGTACACAGCTTTGTTTGCCATAACATTATCTAATTCGGCAAATATAGAATCTAATTCATTATTTTTAGAATTAGAAGAAAGAGCTATAACGCTAAAAAATAATAAACAAAGGAACCGTTTTGTGTTTTCGTAGACTCTAATATGCATATTACAAAGGTTTAAACTAAATAAGATTTAGCGCAAATATAGAAAATAAAAACTAATATAATAGGAAACTTATCAATAGAAATTATTTTTTAGGTTTCATAAACACTTCCTTGTTTCTTTCCTCGAAGTTAGTTAATGTGTTGAAATGCAGTGTGTTTGTTGTTGAGTGCTTTCCCTTTTTTCCTCTCTGCCTTTAATATGTATTTTATAACTTAATACATTTGCGAGGTCTAAATTTTTTATAATTAAAACATTTTCAATAATGAGAAAGAAAGAAATTACTTTAAGATTTATAATGGTAATAGGATTATCATTATTTACGCTTTCCTTATGGGCGCAAACTCTCACTATAAACAACTGGGAGTTTAAGTACGAAACATCTGGAACAGGTTTAACGCTTACCGAAGTTGTTACGTCGGGTAACGAATTTTTAGAAATACCATCATCGGTAACAGTAGACGAACAGTCTTTTACTATTGTGGGTATTTCAAAAGAGCTTTTCAAAGACAATTTGGCTTTAGAGCGTATGAGTATTCCGGCATCTTTTATTAATACAACTTGGAATACATTTGTTATAAGTGATAAACCTCAAAATGGTAGTCCTATAGCATTAGGCACTGAACAAACTGTTATAGATACAGACCAATGGACTATTGAAGCTGTTGTTAATACGGGAGGAAAGGCTTTAAATCAGTGGGGGACAGCCCTCCTTGCTACAGGAGTTTCTCCCATTGAGAATAGCTATCCTAATGGCTTTCAAATTTGGGCAGATAATGGAACTGATAATAATAGCGGTAACATCAAAATTAAATATGGTGGGTCTACGCAGGTTTTCGATAACGTTAAATTATTGCCAGGCGGAACTAATGATATTACCATTTCTTTAACTTACAATGGAACCAAGTATATAGCTACAGTATCTACAGACGGAAATACTTCTACAAAGGAAATTACATTGGGTTATAAACCTAATTTTACTCATTTATCAAGTGCTATATCTTCAGAAGGAACGTTTTCTGAGTTAGAAATTTACAAGACGGTTACTCGAAACTTTTTAGATGAGTCTAATAGTAAGTTGAAATATATTACTGTTCATAAAGATAACCCTATGTGGTCTTCTAACAATGGTTCTTTATATAACAAAGCGGGTAATAAATTATTCCTTGATTTAAGTGCCGTAAACACACCAACTGAAGAAGTTATAACAATAGATAATTGGAGTTTTAATTACGAAACTTTAGGTAAAAATCTTATCTTAACGAATGTGGTAACTTCTGGTAATACTACTCTAACAATTCCTGCAACAGTAGATATTAACAATGTTACTTATACTATAAAGGCATTAAAAGAAAATCTTTTCAAAGATAATACAACTCTTAAGCATATTTCTATCCCTGCATCTGTTGTTAGTTTGGGAAGCAACTCAACTACAGAATCTTACGAAACTCTTGCGAAAAGTGATTTCCCTCTTACATTAACAAATCCTATAGTCGCTTCTGATGAGTGGAAAGTTAAAGCAATAGTAAGTACAGCTGGGGAATATGGCAGCAACTGGGGGACAGCCCTATTGGCTACTGGATCAGAGCCAGTAACAACAGAGGATTTCACAGGAGGCTTTCAGATTTGGTTAAATAATGGAACAAATAATAGTGAGGGTACTATTGTACATAAATATGGAAGTGGAACTTCTAAAGAAACTTTTTCTGATGATATAATTGTGAAAAATAGATTCACTGATGATATTGCATTAGAAGTGTCGTATAGCGGAGGCTTTTATAATGTAGCAGTTGCTGCATTAGCTAAAAAGCTAATCAAGTTTAGAGAAAGCTCTTTTGATGGTTTTAATATATTGTCGACTTCTATAACATCTGCTGGCAAAGTATCGCAATTAGAAATATCTAAGTTTAGTTTTCCTACAACACCTACAAGTCTAAGTTTAGCATCTACATTAGAGAGCATAACTATTGATGCTGAAAATACGAAATATTATTCTCTTAATGGTAATCTATATGATGAAGAAGGTACTTTATTATTGGCTCGGACTTCTATTTGGAACGGAAACGAATCTACAGATTGGACAGAAACTTCTAACTGGGAAGCAGGCGTTGCACCAACCGAGTTATCTTCAGTTATTATTTCAGCCAATACCTCTAATGTTGTAACTATCCCTTCAGGTATTACTATAGCAAAACTTACAATGAAAGAAGGAGCTAAAGCGATAGTTAATGGCAGTATCACTGTTTCAGGGTCTATTAATGTAGAAGTATCGCCAGTTGCCAACAGATGGTATCCTGTGGGTTTCCCATTTGAAATAAGCGGAGTTTATCATTACGGATTTGAAGAGGGTGAAGAGTTGTTAATACCTTACGAAGCATCTACTGGTGGTGATTATTGGTTGAAAAAGTATGAAGAAGAGGAGTTTAAGTATACACAAAACTATAGTGCTGGCAATGGATACATAATTCAATATCCTGAATATTTCAGTACAGCTACTCTTCCTGTGATTTATACTTCAACGTCAAATATCACTCTAAATGTATCAAGCGAAGCAACAATAGTTCCTTCAAAAGATAATTCGTATGAGTTAAAAGCTAATCCTACTCTTAACACGATTACAGTTAAATCAGAAAATGAAACTTATTACTACAAATACGAAGCTAATGGTAATCTTTTTAGAAGAGTAGAAAATAATGCAACTGCTGAAATAGCTCCTTTTGAGTCGGTGGTTGTTGTAAAAAAAGCAAGTGTATTAAAATCAATCATAAGTGATGGCGACCTTACAAATTTAGAAGATGTAAACATCTCGAATGATGAGGTTGTAAGAACTCAATACTTCAATCTTCAAGGAGTGGAGATAAAAGAACCTTCAGACAAAAAAGCGGGAGTAATTATCGTAAAACAAACGATGAAATCAGGAATTATTAATACTATAAAAGAAATAAAATGAAAAAGAAATTTATAATAATAACAGTGTTTAGTATCGTGATGTCTTGTCAGATTTTTGCTCAAGACATATTCAGAGAAAAAACAGATAATTGGACAAAGAGAGAAGTTGCTACAGACCGAGCTAATCTTATTAATGCAAATACTAATCCTACAAATGGAGACCCTAAAGTTACTCCAATAGGTGATGCTTGGTTACTTGTTTTGGGATTAGCAGGAATTTATACTACTATAAAAATTCGTAAGAGGGGACTCTTGATCCTTAAATAAGATTAGTTGTAATTAAAGAGACTATAATAATATTGAATACTATTCAGTGTTATTATGGTCTCTTTTTTGCCTAAATAGTTACTATTCAGCCATTCGATTGCTTTATTGAATTATTGAAAGCAACGACTATGTCTATTACGAAATTTGTCGCTTTGCCTAAACTCTTCCTATCCCCGTAGGCAACGCTTTGCTCGCCGTACGGCTATGGAAGTTTTACCCAGTTGGGTAGTACCAACTTTTAGCTTTTAGTTTTTAGCTTTTAACTTGTGCGAAGCACACAAAAATGCAAAGCTTCACTTAGGGTCGTCTCTCTTAGTAGAGACCCCTTCTCTCTCTTAGTAGATAGGCGAGGTCTCTCTACTAAGAACGACGGGGTGTCTTAAGTATAAAGACGGGGAAGTTCTACTAAGAGCGGCATCGGGTATCTACTAAGAAACAGCTCGCCTATCTACTAACAAAGGCGAGGGGTATCTACTAAGAGCAACAAGGGGTATATAGTAACAAACAGCTCGCCCATCTACTAAGAGCTACGAGGGAGTTCTACAGAGAGCAGCGGAGTGCTTCAAGAGAGAGATAGAGCCGACCATTTGTCCAGTCGCTCACTTTTACGCTCTTCTCCGAGAGTTAAGCAATTACGGATAGTTGCTTATTGATGCGGTTTACTTACTCTCTTGCCTCTTCTCTTAAATGACACAAAGGGTCGATAATATCAAAATAATAGAAAAAATAGAAGTCTTGTGAAAATAAGTAAGCCGAGAAAATGTCGAGAATTTGGGTGAAATAGGAAAAAAGATAAAGCTTTCGCATAACAGTTACCCTAAATTGATTAGGTATTAATTTATTTTAATTAACTTAGCCGTTTTAATAAATTAAAGTATGAAACACAGTCTATCTATTACAATTATTATTTTAGCGAGTGTTATGTGTGGTAATGTAATTGCTCAGCAAAACAACAAAACAACATCTGAAGAAAGGGGAATGTATTTTTATAAAAAACACTACACACCAGAGCCTATCCCTACTTATGAAGAAAATAAACACTTACTACCACAACCTATAATAGAGGATAATGAAGGGTGGATAGATTTATATAATAAAACTTGGCAAATAGCTTTTTCTAATATAAAAGCCCCCGAAGAAGGGTCTCCATTTGTATCTAATTGGCTCGATGAGGCTTTCGATAATAATATCTTTCAATGGGATATGATTTTTATGACTATGTTTAGTAAGTATTCTCATCACATATTCCCAGGTATTCAATCGTTCGATAATTTTTATTGCCGACAAAAAGAGAGTGGTAGTATATGCAGGGCAATTAATGAAGTGTCGGGTAAAGATTGGTTCGACGAAACTTCTTCAAACCTTATCAATCCTCCTTTGTTTAGTTGGGCTGAAGTAGAATACTACAAAGGCACAGGAGATAAATCGAGATTTGAGTATGTATTGCCTGTGCTTGAAAAGTATTTTGAGTTTGTAGAAAAATCGCGCATAGGAGAAAATACCGAACATAAACTCTATTGGAGCAATGGTCAGGCTTCGGGTATGGATAATACGCCAAGAGATACAGGCAGACCAAAAGGGCATTATGCTTCCGACCAACAAGGCTGGGTAGATATGTCTTCGCAAATGGTTATTCAGTGTAACAATATTGCATCTATTTGCGATGAATTGGGCGATTTTAACAAGGCAAATTATTATCGCAACAAGGCAAATGAAATTGCTGAAAGAATGAACAAATGGATGTGGAATGATGCTGATGGTATTTACTATGATGTAGATACTCTTGGCAAACAAACTAACTGGAAAACTATTGCTTGCTTCTGGCCTATGCTTGCGGGTATAACTTCTTCTAAACAAGATGCCAGATTATTGGAACATCTTAAAAACCCTAATGAGTTTTGGAAGGATATGGTTTTCCCAAGTTTAGCGGCAACTCATTCTGAATACAAATCTAATGGAGGTTACTGGCAAGGTGCATCTTGGGCTCCTACAACTTATGCTACTATAAAAGGATTAGAGGCCGTTGGTAATAATGAGTTTGCAAAAGAGGCTTCGGAAAAATATGTACAAGGTATTTATGAGGTGTTTCTTCAAACAGGAACTCTTTGGGAAAACTATGCTCCTGATAAAGAAAATGGTATGTTACGACCAGGAGTGCACGACCACGGAGATTACTATTGCCGTAAAGATTTTGTGGGCTGGACGGGAGTGGGTCCAATATCTCTTCTTATAGAAAACATATTAGGATTTAGAATGAATGGTGCTGACAAAGTTCTTACTTATTACTTACAGCGCACCGATAATCACGGTATCAAAAACTTAATAATGGCAGATGTTACTACTTCTATTGTAACGAAAAACAGGAAAAGTAATCCCGCTAAAGCTTCTATCGTTGTAGAATCGGATAAACCTTATAAACTAATAATTCACTTTAATGGAATAGTAAAAGAGGTGAACATTAAAAAAGGAACTACTAACATAGAATTGTAATTGTTATTTATACTAAAAGACGGATTTTCACGGTGAAGGCACTCAAAAACCCTTGATTTCATCGGGAATTTGTCAACTTTTATCTTTTAGTTTTTAGCTTTTATCTTCTATAGAGTTCCTTCATCGGCGAATGAATAGTAAGTGCTATCGCAAACTATAATATGGTCTATTAAATTTATATCTAAAGTTTTTAACCCTGCATTTAACTTTCGGGTAATTGCTATATCTTGATTACTTGGATTGTTATTGCCAGATGGATGATTATGGCAAATAACTAAGCTGGTGCATAATCGAGCCAATGCTTCTTTGTAAATGATGCGAGTGTCTACAACAGTTTCGGAAATTCCTCCCTGACTAAGTCTCATCTTATCTATAATCTTGTGAGCGTTGTTGAGGAATAACACCCAGAACTCTTCGTGATACAAATCGGCTAAGATTGGGTGGAATAAATTGTAGATATCTTTGCTGCATCGTATTTGTCCGAGACTGACAACTTCTGATGAGCGACGCCTTTTCCCAAGTTCTAATGCTGCAATTATAGTTATTGCTTTAGCTTCTCCTATTCCTTTGAATGAGTTTATGAGGTCTTTAATTGAAAGTTTTCCTAATTTATTGAGATTGTTTTCTACAGAATTAAGTATTCGTTGTGATAATTGAACAACCGATTCGTCTTTGCTTCCAGAGCCTAAAAGAATAGCTAATAGTTCGGCATCGCTTAATGCGCTTACTCCTTTTAATAAGAGTTTTTCACGTGGCTGGTCTTCAGGCGACCAGTCTTTTACTGATAGTCGTGAGGAAATCATAGTTTATGGTAGATGGTTAAATTAGAACAAAAATAAAAGTGAGCGAAAGATTCTTCTCTTCGCTCACTATTTACTATAAAATAAGTTTTACTCTTTAGCTCTTTCTACGTAAGAACCGTCGCGAGTATCTACTTTAATTTTTTCTCCTTCCTCGATAAATAGAGGAACGCGAATGTTTGCACCTGTTTCTAATGTAGCAGGTTTAGTTGCGTTTGTAGCTGTATCGCCTTTTAGTCCGGGCTCTGTGTATGTTACTGTTAATATAACGTGAGCAGGAAGATCTGCGAATAAAATAGTTTCTGTAGCAGCGTGAACTACAACATCAGCTATATCTCCTTCTTTAAGAAAATCAACACCGTTAATAAGATCTTTCTGAATTGAAACCTGATCGTAAGTTTCTTGGTTCATAAAGTTGTAACCCATATCGTCTTGATAAAGAAATTGATAAGGTCTTCTCTCGATACGAACTTCATCAACTTTAACTCCTGAGTTAAATGTTTTATCAAGAACGCGACCAGTAGTTACGTTTTTTAGTTTTGTGCGAACGAAAGCAGGACCTTTGCCAGGCTTTACGTGAAGAAACTCTATTATGTAGAAATATTGTCCTTCAAGGTCGATACACATACCGTTTTTGAAATCAGCTGTACTTGCCATACTGTTATAGAATGTTTAATTAATTTATTATGAGGCAAAGGTAAATATTTTTCTTTACTTTTGCATATAATATGCTATTAAATAGATTTATAAAACCCTTCTGGGTCTCCATATTGATAATTATCGTATTAACTTTAGGACAGGTTATTGCCGACCTTTTGTTGCCTAATTTTATGGCAGATATTGTAGATAATGGAATTGTACAAGGCGATACATCTTTTATATTAAACACTGGAGTTAGAATGCTTGCAGTTGCCTTTGCCGGAATATTTTGTGCTATAAGTGCTGGTTTTTTTGCTTCGAGAGTCGCCTTGAGTGTTGGTCGTAATATGAGAGAGGCGGTGTTTAAGCACACTTCGGGATTCTCTTTAGCCGAATTTGATCAGATAGGTACTTCGTCTTTAATTACACGCACTACTAATGATGTTCAGCAAATACAGCAAGTAACCTTTATGGTTTTAAGAATGATGATGCGTGCTCCTATAATGTGTTTGGGAGGTGTTGTTATGGCTGTTCAGAAAGATGGTAATTTGTCTCTTTTACTTTTGGCAATCCTTCCTTTTATAGCTGTAATAATATATCTGATTATGGTAAAAGCTATGCCTTTATTTCGTACCGTTCAGATTAAAATAGACCAACTGAATCTTGTAATAAGAGAAACTTTAATAGGAATACGCATTATCCGTGCTTTTAGTAGAATAGGGTTTTACAAAAAGAAATTTGCCTCAGCAAATAAAGATCTTACAGATACTTCTATAAAAGCAAATAGAACGATGGCTATACTTAATCCGAGTATGAACTTGTGTATGAATTTGCTGACTATAGCAATAGTGTTCTTTGCTTCACTAAGGATAGATAAAGGAGATTTAATGGTGGGCGACACTATGGCGTTTATACAATATGCTACCCAGATATTTATGTCGCTTACTATGATGACTATGATGTTTGTTATGCTACCTCGTGCTTTTGCTTCGGGCGAAAGAATACGAGAGGTATTAAACCTTCATTCAGATATCGTTGATGCTAAATATCCTCAAGAGCCTGATATAGAGCAGCAAGGTGCTACAATAGAATTTTCAAATGTATCGTTTAGATTTAACAATGCAGAGAACTGTGCAATTCAGAACGTGTCGTTTTGTGCTAAACCTGGAGAAACTCTTGCTATTATAGGTGGTACGGGAGCAGGAAAATCTTCCCTACTTAATCTTATACCTCGCTATTACGATGTTGAAAGTGGTAGTATAACTATTAATGGTATTGATATTAGAAATGTAAAGCAATACTACCTGAGAGAGTTAATTGGAATGGTGCCTCAGAAGATAACTGTATTTTCGGGAACGATTAACGAAAATATACGTATGGGTAAGCGTAATGCTACTAAAGAACAGATAGAAGAGGCTTGTAAAATAGCTCAGGCTGATGAATTTATTAATCATTTACCTGAAAAATACAATACTGAAATAGCGCAAGGCGGTACTAATCTGTCTGGAGGACAAAAGCAGCGTTTGTCTATTGCGAGAGCTATTGTAAAGAAACCAATGATATATTTATTCGATGATAGTTTCTCGGCTTTAGATTTCAAAACAGATGCTAAAGTTAGGGAAGCCTTAGCTAAAGAAACTAAACATTCGACTGTTATTATCGTTGCTCAAAGAATAAGTAGCATAATGAATGCCGACAAAATTCTTGTAATGGACAATGGCAAGATAGTTGGCGAAGGTACTCACCGTGAATTATTAAAAACAAACGAAGTATATCAAGAGATAGCAGCTTCGCAATTATCAGAAAAAGAATTGATGTAATATGGCGAAGTTTTCTAATATGCAAAGTAAAATGAGACCTGTAGGTCATGGAGGAGGTCCCATAGTTCCGGTAACTGAACGTTCTCGTGATTTCAAAGGAGCTCTATTAAAGCTAATTCGTTTTATAAAACCTTTTTATAAAAGTCTATTATTTGTTCTCCTTTTTGCAATTGGAAGCACTGTATTCAATATATTTGGTCCTAAGATACTCGGACAAGCTATTGATGTTTTATTCGATGGTACTATAAATAGAATAGGAGACAATGTGCCAACAGGAATAGATTTCCCCCTGCTTTTTAATATTCTATTGATATTAGCGGGCTTTTATGTTTTTAGTGCAATAATGAACTATGTTCAAGAGTATGTTATGGCAGGAATCTCTCAAAAAATTATACAAAAGATGAGAAATGATGTAGACGAAAAACTACATCGACTACCCCTTACTTTTTACGATACCAAAACTCACGGCGAAATACTTAGTCGTGTTACTAATGATATAGATACTATTGCCTCAACTTTTCAGCAGACAATTATTCAGGTAATAACATCTTTATTTACTCTTATAGGTATTACAGTTATTATGTTAACAACGAGTCCTCTGATGAGTTTAATAACTTTTGTATCTCTACCTTTAAGCTTTTTAATTATTAAATTAATTACTTCTAAATCTCAGAAGTTCTTTTCTGGGCAAGCTAAAGAACTTGGAAATCTTAACGGACACGTAGAAGAAATGTATAGTGGTCATTCTGTTATTAAGGCGTTCAACAATGAAGATTTATCGGTAAATACTTTTAATGAAACCAATGAAAAGCTTTATTCTTATGGTTGGAAAGCACAGTTTGTTACTTCTGTTATATTCCCAATACTTAACTTTATAAGCAATATATCTTACGTTGCAATATGTGTATTGGGAGGATATTTAACATCTAACGGACGTATAACATTAGGGGCTGTTCAAGCCTTTATTACTTATGCTCGTCAGTTTAATCACCCTATACAACAGATATCGCAAATCGTTAATGTTTTGCAGGCTACCTTTGCTGCCGCAGAACGTGTTTTTGAAGTTCTTGAAGAAAAAGAACAGGTTCCTAATCCTAAAAATCCTATTATAGATGAAACCCCTAAAGGTAAAGTCGATTTTAATAATATATCATTCAGATATAATCCGACGAAGCCTTTGATAGAAGATGTGTCTATTCACGTTAACCCTGGACAGTTAGTTGCCATTGTTGGTCCAACTGGTGCGGGTAAAACAACCTTGGTTAATTTGCTTATGCGCTTCTATGAAGTAGATAAAGGAGATATACTTGTTGATGATATTAATATAAGCGATATGCGAAGAAAAGATTTGCATAGCCTTATAGGTATGGTTTTGCAAGACACTTGGCTTTTTAAGGGCACGATAAGAGAAAATATTGCATTCGGTAAAAGAGGTGCAACCGATGAAGAAGTTGTTAGAGCTTCGAAACTTGCTTATGCAGATGCCTTTATTCGTACTCTGCCTAAAGGTTACGATACTGAGATTAATGAAGAAGGGACAAATATTTCACAAGGTCAAAAACAGCTACTAACAATAGCACGAGCACTTATAGTTGAGCCTCAGATTATGATTCTTGATGAAGCTACTTCTTCTGTGGATACACGTACCGAAGTTTTAGTGCAAAAAGCTATGAAAGACATTATGCACGGACATACAAGTTTTGTTATTGCTCACCGTTTGTCTACTATTCGCGATGCCGATAATATTCTTGTTATGAAAGATGGAAATATTATTGAGCAAGGTACCCATAATGAACTGCTTGCTAAGAAATCTTTTTATTACGAATTGTATAATAGTCAGTTTGGGGAAGGTTAATCAACTCTGTTTTCTATACTCTATAGGAGACATACCTACTGTCCTCTTAAAAAATCGACTAAAGTATGATTGGTCTAAAAATCCTAATTGAAAAGAGATTTCACTTACAGTTAAATCAGTAGAGGCTAATAGAAGTTTAGCTTTTGATATTCGTTTTTCATTCAGAATGCTAATAGAGGTTTTTCCTAATACAGTTTTTACGCATTTATTAAGGTGATTGGGAGATATGTTCAGTTGTTCGGCGTAGAAACTTAAATCGTGTTCGTTATCGAGATTAGCACATAATAAATCATTGTATCTTTTTACTATAGTAAAAGCTTTAGCGGGATAGAAATCTAAGGCACTTTCACCTAATAACTTCTTTACTTCAAGTATTATGGCTACAAAGTATGTCTTTATCAATAAAGAATTGTTACCGTTAGAAAGGTCAATTATAAAACTGAAAAGTTGAGATACCCTATCAAATGCTTTATTGTTTAGCCTTAAGGGATATTGATACAGAAAACTACTTATCAACTCTATGTCGTTAACAATATCCTCGTCTCGTAGAGTGTTATTTATGTATTCTGGATTAAAACGAAAATGCCAACCTTGAAAGTCTGGCGAGCGTTCGATTACCTTGCCTCCTTGAAATATTGATAAATGAAACTCCTTTTCGTTAATGCGGATAGAGTTAAAAACTCCTTCAATAATAATATAGCCTTTCGATGCTAAGATTATCTCTATAACAGGATTTCGTTCAGTCGCATACATCTACAAGGAAGTCATAAAAACGATGAAGAGGAGCAAATTGGTTTTCGAGATAGACAATAAGCTCATTAGAGTAAAGTGTTTTGTTGCTTAAAGGAATATTCTTGTACAAATGTATTCCTTTCTTTTGTATCCAAGTTTGATAATACTCAGATAGGTTTTTATTAATTGTTCGTTTATATTCTTCGCCACCAAGAGTAAACCCATCGGTTGTTATTAAGCTCTCGGTAATATCGCGGAAGTAACTTTGATCGTATTCAACCTTATCGCGATATATTGCCATTATTTTACTTTTAGCCTGAAAGAGACCCATACCTAAGTTAATACCGTCTTTGCCTATCTCTATATAATAGCCAGGAAAAGAAGCCCAATCGTCTGACGCTTTCATAAAAGGGCGTTGAAACATTACCCACATATGATTTTTGTATGGCGATTTATCTTTTGAGAATCTAATATCTCTATAAATACGAGAAAGCATTTTCTCTGGTCTGAAATCCATTTGCGAGTCTATCTCGTAGAAAGAAGGAGTAAGCGCAACAGCCAAGGCTTTTAGTGGGTTCAATATCTCGTTTTCGTAGATATGTTTCCTCTCAGTAAACCAAGGTCTGTAATTATTCTCTTCTAACTCAGCGAAAAACTTAAATGCTTCGTCAGTAAATCCAGTGAAAATGCTTTCGCTCTTCATATTTAGTTTAATTATATACCAAAAGCTTTTCTTATTTCAGCAATCTTGGCATCAGCTACAGATTCTGCTGTTTTCAAGTCTTCTTCCGATTTTATAGGAGCTTGCACTTCTATATAGAATTTAATTTTAGGCTCAGTGCCCGAAGGACGAATAGAAACCTTAGTTCCTCCATCAGCGAAATACTGAAGAACATTAGATGTTGTTGGCATATCTAAGGTAACTTGTTCGTTATCCGCAATATCAGTGCCTGTTAGTTTTGCAAAATCTTTAATGAAGTAAACCTTAGCTCCTGCTAATTCAGTAACAGGGTTTTCGCGGAAATTCTTCATCATAGTTTCTATTTCTTCAGCTCCCGATTTACCCTTCTTTACAACAGAGATGCCAACTTCTTTAGAGTAGCCAAATTCAAGATATATATCTTGTAGTAATTGATATACTGATTTACCATTGTCGGCACACCAAGCAGCAATCTCAGCAAGTAACATACAAGCCGAAACGGCATCTTTGTCACGAACGAAGTCTTCGGCAAGGAAACCATAACTTTCTTCTCCTCCGCCTATATAAGTTCTTTTACCTTCGTTTTCTAGCATTACGTTAGCTATCCACTTAAATCCTGTATAACAGTCGTAAAGCTTAACGCCATTTTTCTTAGCTATATTCTTGACAAGCTCGGTCGAGACTATAGTTTTCACTACATACTCGTTACCTTTTAGTTTGCCAAGTTCTTTCCAGCGATTGATAAGATAATAGATAAAGATAAGAAGTGTTTGATTACCATTAAGCAATACGAACTCTCCGTTTTCATTTCTTACAGCTACGCCAACTCTGTCGGCATCGGGGTCGGAAGCCATAACAAGGTCGGCTCCAGACTCTATAGCTTTATCTACAGCCATCTTTAGTGCGGCTGCCTCTTCTGGATTAGGAGAAACCACCGTTGGGAAGTTTCCACTTACAACGTCTTGCTCGGGTACGTGAATGATGTTTTCAAATCCCATAGCCTTAAGAGCGTTAGGTATAATAGTTACTCCTGTTCCGTGGATAGGGGTGTAAACTATTTTTATGTCTTTATGTTTTTTTATTGCCTCAGAAGATAAAGAAATTGTTAGAAGGTCTTTAATATATTCTTTATCCATATCTTCAGTTAATACTTCTATTAGAGAAGGTTTAGCGTTGAAGTTTACGTCTTTTACCGATGATACTTGATTTACTTCTGCGATAATGTTTCTATCGTGCGGAGCTACTACTTGAGCTCCATCGTTCCAGTACACTTTATAGCCGTTGTACTCTTTAGGATTATGAGATGCCGTAATGTTTACTCCTCCCTGACAGCCTAATTTTCTGATAGCATAGCTTACCTCAGGAGTCGGACACAGTGTTGGAAATAGATACACCTTTATGCCGTTGGCCGAGAATATGTCTGCACATTTTTCGGCGTAAAGACGGCTGTTGTTTCTACAGTCGTGACCAATAACTACCTTTATTTCTGGTAAATTGTCGAACTCTTTCTTAAGATAATTTGCCAGCCCTTGAGTAGCAGCTCCTATAGTGTATGTGTTTATTCTGTTCGAACCTACGCCCATAATGCCGCGAAGACCGCCAGTTCCGAACTCTAAATCGCGATAAAATGCGTCTATAAGTTCTGTTGGGTCTTCATTGCTTAATAATCGTTGAACTCCTTCACGAGTTTCAATATCATAATCTTCACTTAACCATACGTTGGCTTTAGTTCTTACCTGTTTTAGTAATACTTCGTTGTTCATAAAACTATTATTTAATTTCTTTTTGTTCTAACCATTCACCTTTCTCGTCTACGATTTTTTTCAGGAACTCTTCGTCCATACGAGGACGATTAGGATATTCCGAGCCATTGTATATCGTTTTCTTGAATCTTGTTTTAGTATTGCCGTTACCGTCTGTATAAGTTTCTTCCTTCTTAACAACTCCATCGGAGTATTTAACGATAAGATATTCGCCGAGAGACTTCCATCTGTTTAACGACATTTGAGCCATATCTACGCTGTAGTTGGTTATTCGTTCTATGGCTTCCGATTTGTTTTCTTTCAATAAGGAGATAAATTCTTTCTCTTTCTCTGCTTGATTTGCGATAAAGCCATATTCCAATTCGTCTTGAACCGCTTTTGTGTCTACCACCATCTGATTGTATCTCGCGTATGCCATATTTGCAACCCAGTTGTGAACCCAGAAAGCCGAAGTCCAAGAGAAGGTTGTGTAATCGCCATTGCCGATTTTATAACATTCGGGCGTACGAGTCATCGAACAGTACATAGGTGTGTGTACCGAGAAGTTAACATCATCGGTGCCAAACCACAATATTCCTCCCACCTCATTGGGGAGATAATCTCTCATTTGTCCGACAAAGAAGAAAGCTGTTTGCTGAGTAGATATAGGGCGTTCGAATCCGTATTTCTTGCCTTCAAATTCGAATGCAAGAGGGTTAAATCTGTAGGGAGAGTGGTAAGGACCAGCTCCCACATCTTGCGTGGTTTCGAAAGGAGTACCTTCGTAATGGTCGCGCATCATATCCATAACGTTTTTCAGCGTAACTTTTTCTTTAGGCTTAACATACAAAGGCATAGGTGTGGGGTCGTCTCCCAACACGTATGGTAGCCATTGATTTGCGTCGGCATCTGCCATTTTGTTGTAGACCGACCAAACTCGCGCTTCGCACCAGCGTAAACCTCCCCAGTCGGGTGGGTTGTAGGCTTTCGAGAAGCTGAAATCTTTATCGGGACCGCTATAATATCCTTTTTCTTTTGCGAAAGATATAACGTCTTTAGAGTAGATGCAATTTTTGGGGTCGTTGAGTGGAAATTGGTGTATGCGCGACTGATTGGCGTGCGCTGCAATGCAATCGTCGGGAATGCGAACGGCTACCCACACGGCGCCTTTGCGACCAGGTCCTTTGCCTATCATTTCGAGAATCCATATCTCGTTTTTATCTACCACCGAGAACGTTTCTCCCGAGCTATAGTAGCCGTATTCGGCAACCAAATCGGTCATTATTTTCAGAGCCTCGCGAGCCGTTTTTGCTCTCTGCAGAGTTGTAAATATAAGGCTGCCATAATCCATAATACCCGTAGTGTCGACGAGTTCTTCTCGTCCGCCAAAAGTTGTTTCGGCTATGCAAAGTTGATGCTCATTCATATATCCAACTACGTTGTTGGTTTGAGGCACTTGTTGTATCTGTCCTAAGTATTTATAGCTCTCCCAATCGTGAATTTCCATAGTAGCTTTTGGGTCGTATTGCTTTGCCGACCAATGATATAGCTCTCCGAAAAGAGAATACGAGTCGGCTGAATAACTAACCATTGTTGACCCGTCGGCCGATGCCTTTTTGCCCACAAGAATGTTTGTACACGATAATGATATTTGCACTACGGAGAATGCGATAGTAAAGATGATAATTATTTTCTTCATTATGATAGTAATAAAAAACCGAGCAAAGATAAAGATTATTCGTCAATAATTAGGCATTTTTGGCGTATTGATTTTTAACGGACGTTCAAATGAAATATAATAATACTAATAATTATTCTGCTTGATTTTCGTGTAGGGTTAGCATAGTGGCAGTTTGGAGTAACGGCAAGACTGATGCTTTGTTTGTCATTTTTTTGTTTTGGGGTTTAGAAAGTGTGTAAATTCCTCCAAAGAGCGTTGTAAAACTTCCTTTGGTATAAGTTGTCTTTCGTATTCAGCAATCATCGTAGGGCTTAAGCTCCGACTCATAGCATATTCAACGACGCTTTGATCTGCTTCTTGACAAAGCAAAATGCCAATAGTCGGATTTTCATTGCTGCGTCGCACGTCACGATCTAATGCTTCAAGATAAAATTCGAGTTGTCCCATATATTCGGGCTTAAATTTTCCTGTTTTCAGTTCTATAGCAACTAAGCATTGCAATCCTCTGTGGAAGAACAGCATATCGACTTTGAAAACGGAATTTCCTACTTGTAATGGATATTCTTTGTCGTAAAAAAGAAAATCTTTGCCAAGTTCGAGAACAAAGTCTTTGAGATTATCCAAAATGCTATTTTGCAAACGTTTTTCCGAATGCTTTTTTGGCAATCCAAGAAAATCAACGAATATTGTATCTTTGAGCATTGGTGTAATTTGCGGGTATATATCTTTCAACCCTTTGGATAAATTATGTTTATCCCCCCCCATCAGAGAAGCGAAAGTATTGTTTCTGAGACAACGTTGTAGTTCTCTTTTGTTTAGACGTTCCTTATATGAATAAAGTACATAGAATATTCGTTCTTCTGCCGTTTTACAAGCATTGAGGATTTCAAAATGATTTGTCAACGTTGTTAAGTTGAGGAAATTAGGGTATTGTGCAGCCATTGGCTGCGCAATTAATTCAGTTGTTAGCGGTATCGTATTTCCGATTTGTGCAGCCAATGGCTGCACGAATTCATTTAGCTTTAGTTTATTCTGATAATCAATAAATTGAATGGAGGAATATGCTTCGTAAAGAGCAACCATATTATAGATATTTCGACTGCTATATCCTCGCAAAGTAGGGTCTTGTGTCCTCAAATATTCTGAAAGCTGTTTTACCGTTTTACTACCCCAAACAGAATCCCTAAGTTTAATAGATACAAAAGCTCCAACCTCCCATGCGGTAAGTAAGTTTTCGTTATTTACAGTTTGCAGTGCTTTTGAACGGTGCAAAGAGATAATGCCTTGTACTTGTTGAAATTCTGTTTTTTCTATTCCGTCTATATTGCTCATTAAAAATATACTTATTATTTGTTGTAAATTATATTCCCCTCAATTAAGGTGTGTTGTGATGCTGTTCGTTAATGTTTTAATGTCGTTTACAAAGTTAATAAATATTTGTAACTATTTAGCTATTCGATTTCTTTATTGAATTATTGAAAGCAACGACTATGCCTATTCCGAAACTTGCTCGCTTTGCACCAGTTCTTAGTTCTTCACTCTATCCCCGTAGGCAACGCTTCGCTCGCCGTACGGCTATGGAATTTTTACCCTTTGGGTAACCCTAACTTTTATCTTTTAGTTTTTAGCTTTTAACTTGTGAAACACAAAGCTTCACTTAGGGTCTCCTCTCTACTAAGAGACCCCTGCTCTCTCTACTGAGATAGGCGAGGTCTCTCTACTAAGAACGACGGGGTGCTTTAAGTATAAAGACGAGACCGTTCTACTAAGAGCTACATCGGGTCTCTACTAAGAAACAGCTCGCCTATCTAGTAACAACGACGAGGGGTATCTACTGAGAGTGGAGAGGGGTATTTAGTAACAACCTGCTCGCCCATCTACTAAGAAAGGAAAGGTATCTCTACTAATAGCAATAAAGGAGTTCTACAGAGAGCGACGAAGTGCTTCGCAAGAGAGATAGAGCCGACCATTTGTCCAGTTGCTAACTTTTACGCTCTTCTCCGAGAGTTAAGTAATTACGGATAGTTGCCTATTAGTGTAGTATGCTTACTCTCTTGCCTTCTCTCTCAAATTAAGCAAAGGGTCGATAATATCAAAATAATAGAGAAAAGAGAAATTTTGTAAAAATAAGTAAGTAGAAAAAATGTCGAGAATCTGGGAGAAATAGAAAAAAGATCAAGCTTTTGCTTAATAATTACAAATATTTTAATTGATAAAGAGCAATATATCGTAGCTTTAGAAAGATTCCTCTAACTATTCTCTATGCATTCTGTGTATTGCTCTAAACTTATGTCAGTGCCGTTAAATATGGCGTATGAATAGTATTCCATCCAATCGCCGATGATAAGTATGCGCGATTGCTTGTTGAGCATCAGGTCTAACATTATGTGGCGATGTCCGAACACGAAGTAGTCTATTTCGGGGTGCTCGGCGAGGTGTTTTTTTGCGAATTTTACGAGATGTTCTTTGTCTTCTCCCATATATGGGGTGGGGCGGGCAAGGCTTTTTTTTCTGTTGCTTTTAGACCAGCGATGACCGAAGCCGATTCCCCAGGCCGAGGGGACGCGGGCGAATAGGTATTGACATATTTTATTGTGGAATATGCTTCTGAGGAATTTGAATGAGCGAGATTCGTCGCCCAATCCGTCGCCGTGTGCAAGGTAGAACGTTTTGCCGTATATCTTTGTCGTTAAGGGGTTTCGGTGTACGATGGCTCCGGTTTCTTTGGGTAGGTAGTCGAAAATCCAGATGTCGTGGTTGCCGATAAAAAGGTGAATCTCGGTTCCGTTGTCGCTTAGTTCGGCTATTTTTCCTAAGAATCGGGTGAATCCTTTTGGTACTACTTTTTTGTATTCGAACCAGAAGTCGAATACGTCTCCTAAGAGGTAAATTGCTTTTGCGTCGTCTTTAATCGAGTCGAGCCACCTCACGAATCGTCGTTCGGTATCGATTGGGTTTTCGATAGCGTCTGACCCAAAGTGCATATCCGACGCGAAATATATGTTTTGTTTAGCCATGGTTTAAAGAAATCCGAGTTCGAGTTTTGCTTCTTCGCTCATCAAATCTTGATGCCACGAGGGTTCGAATACTAGTTTCACCTCAACGTTTTTTATTTCTTTAATGGCTTCGACTTTCATCTTTACGTCTTCCATAATAAAGTCGGCAGCGGGGCAACCGGGAGCCGTAAGTGTCATCGTAATTGTGGCATCGTTGTTGTCGTCTACTTCAACGCCGTAAATTAAACCTAAGTCGTATATATTAACCGGTATCTCGGGGTCGTAAACCGTTTTGAGCGCTTTTACGATTTCTTCTTCTATTTCGAGCAAATTGTTGTTCATATTCTGCATTATTTGTTCCACAAAGTTACGATAAGAAAAGGAAATATAGAAGAGATAAGTAACAATGATTAAAAATATTTTCACAAATATGCCCGTCGAGAGCAATAATTTGTTTATTTTTGTAGCTTAAGATTAATCTATATTTATGAGTAATATTAATTACGATTTAACAACGATAAAAGCTTTCGTATTCGATGTCGACGGAGTGTTGTCGTCTGATTGCATTCCGCTTCACCCCAGTGGCGAGCCTATGCGCATCATCAATACTAAAGACGGATACGCTATGCAGCTTGCCGCAAAGCAAGGTTTTGTGTTGGGCATCATTACGGGAGGAGATACGGAAGCCGTAAGGATACGTTTCGGAAACCTTGGCTTTCAACATATCTATCTTAAGGCACGACATAAAATAAACGAGTTTAACGATTTTTTAAGCAAAACCGGATTACGCCCCGAAGAGGTCTGCTACGTAGGAGACGACATACCAGATTACGAGGTGATGAGTGTGGTAGGCTTGCCAGCCTGTCCGGCCGATGCAGTTCCCGAGATAAAAGCAATCGCGAAATACATCTCCCACAAAAAAGGAGGCGATGGAGTGGGTAGAGATATAATCGAACAGGTATTAAAGGCTCAGGATAGATGGATGCGTTCTGATGCTTTTGGCTGGTAATACAAAATGCTAATTTTTTAATATGTTAGAAAACATATCTGATTATAAGATAATATTAGGATCTAACTCTCCTCGCCGGAAAGAGCTTCTCGCTGGTCTGGATATTCCTTTCGAGGTTAAAGCTATGCCCGATGTAGACGAAAGTTATCCTCCGTCTTTATGGAAAGAAGAAATCCCAGTCTATCTATCTAAAATAAAAGCCGACGCTTATAAAGAGTTCCTCGATAACGATACACTGCTGATAACAGCCGATACAGTTGTATGGCTCTCAGATAAAGTTTATGGCAAGCCCGAAAGTAAAGAAGACGCAAAGGAAATGTTAACAACCTTGTCGGGAAAAACTCACGAAGTAATAACAGGAGTTTGTTTAACGTCAAAAACTAAACAAACGTCTTTCTACGCAACATCTTTAGTTAGATTTGCCGAATTAGACGACGAAGAAATAGAATATTACATCGAGAAATATAAACCTTACGATAAGGCAGGCTCTTACGGCATACAAGAGTGGATAGGATATATAGGAGTTGAAAGTTTAGAAGGGTCGTTCTTTAATGTGATGGGACTTCCCGTAAGAAAATTGTATAAGTATTTAAAAGAATGGTGATATGAATTTATTGACTATAGTTAAGGTTGGAGGTAAAATAGTAGAAGAGCCGGAGTTGTTAGAAGCTTTACTAAAAGATTTTTCTCGTATTTCGGGAAATAAGTTACTGGTGCACGGTGGAGGGCGTTCGGCAACTCTATTGGCAGAAAAGCTCGGCATAGAAACCAAAATGGTTAACGGAAGAAGAGTTACCGATGAGGAAATGCTAAAAGTGGTTACTATGGTTTACGGAGGACTTGTAAATAAAAATATCGTAGCTAAGCTACAATCTCTAAATTTAGATGCTATAGGATTAACAGGTGCCGACCTCGATATAATGCAAGCAAAGAAAAGAGAAGTTACCGATGTGGATTATGGTTTGGTAGGAGATGTAAAGAAAGTAAATAGCCCAGTGCTTAACGACTTGCTAAATCAGAATTACATTCCGGTGCTGGCTCCTATAACTCACGATGGTTGTGGTCAGCTATTAAATACCAATGCCGATACAATTGCAGGTGAAGTAGCAAAAGCGCTTACTTACGACTTTAATGTGCGACTCATCTATTGCTTTGAAAAGAAAGGTGTGTTGAAAGATGAAAACGATGATGATAGCGTAATTCCTTTCATCGATAAAGAACTATTCGCAGAATATAAAGACGCAGGCATTATTCAAGGAGGTATGATTCCTAAATTGGAGAATGCTTTTAATGCTATCGCAGCAGGAGTTAAAGAAGTGATAATAACAAGAGCGTCAGACCTAAATTCAGGTAAAGGAACGTTTATACGATAATATAACAATAATATAAAGAATGAGAAATTCTTTCGAAATGATAGCGAAAACTCTTTATGGCGTAGAAGAAATTCTGGCTCAAGAGTTGATAGAGCTTGGAGCTAATGATGTGCAAATAGGAAGAAGAGTAGTTACTTTTTCAGGTAATAAAGAACTAATGTATAAGGCTAACTTCCATTGTCGAACAGCTCTTAGAATACTTAAGCCCATAAAAACTTTCAAGGCTAAAAACCCTGAAGAGGTTTACGAAAATGTTAAACTAATAGATTGGGAACAGTATCTTAACGAAAAAACAACATTTGCAATAGATGCCGTTGTGTATTCTAATTCGTTTACTCATTCTAAGTTTGTAGCTTACAAGGTAAAAGATGCTATTGTAGATCAATTTACCGAGAAAGAAATGAAACGCCCATCGGTAAGTGTAAGTAATCCTGATATACAGATTCACATACATATATCTCACGAAGAATGTACCATCGCTCTTGATAGTTCGGGCGAGTCGTTACATAAAAGAGGTTATAGAACTGAGGAAGCCGGAGCTCCACTTAATGAAGTGCTTGCAGCTGCTATGATTCTTAAAACGGGCTGGCGAGGCGAAAGCAATTTCATTGACCCAATGTGCGGCTCGGGAACCTTATTAATAGAAGCAACTCTTATCGCTCTTAATATAGCTCCGGGTGTTTATCGCAATCAATATGCTTTTGAAAAGTGGGAAGACTTTGATGCTGAATTATTCGAGAGTATCAGTTCTGATGATTCTTACGAGAGAGAATTTAAGTTTAAGGCTTATGGTTCCGATATATCTCAGAAAGCCATCTATGCTTCTAATGTAAACGTTAAGAATGCAGGTTTATCTAAATATATAGACCTTAAACTGCAACCAATTCAAGAAATACAGAATGCTCCGGAAAAGGGAATCCTTGTTACTAATCCTCCTTATGGGGAGAGATTAAATCCTCGAAATCTTATGGAGCTTTACGGAGTAATAGGTGAGCGATTGAAGCACGTATTTGAAGGATACGATGCTTGGATAATATCCTCAAATTTAGAAGGGTTTGAAAAGATAGGATTAAAACCTTCTTCAAAAATAAGACTTGTAAATGGAGACCTTACTTGTGAATATCGTCAGTATAAGATTTTCAAGGGTAAACATAAGGAGTTTAAAGGAGAGGTAAAAAAGATAGAAAAGAGAAACTTAAATAATAAACAAGATTAACATAAGCATTATGAAAAAGTTAATATCTGTAATCATTTTCGCATTTTTAATTATGAGCGTAACAACAGCACAAGATAAATATCTTACTTTGGAAGACCTTATTCCTGGTGGAAAAACTTACTATAACTTTGTGCCACGAACAAAGTATAATGTTAAATGGAAAGGTGATGATTTGATTGTTAATAATGGAGACTCAATGTGGATTGCTAATCCTAAAAATCCTACCAAACAAAAGTTGTTTCTTACAAAAGAAGAGTTGCGCACGCTTATAGGTAATGATAGAGTAAATATTAATAATGTTTCGTTCTCTAAAATTAATGAACAGTATTATGGGCGCATAGCTGTTTCGTCGAAGATTATTTATTTTGATATAGATAAAAAAGAAATTCTTACTTCTTTCGATACGGAGGGAGCATACAAAAATATTACTCTTTGCCCAGAGAATATGACCTTAGCGTTCACCATTGATAACAATCTATATATAAGAAGTAGTAAGAGCGAAGCTATTGCTGTTACAAATGAACCGAAAGATATAGTATGCGGACAGTCGGTGCACAGAAATGAATTTGGCATAGACGGAGGAATATTTTGGTCACCTAAGGGTAGTTATCTTGCTTTTTATAGAATGGACGAAACTATGGTAACCGATTATCCTTTGGTTGATGTATCGAAACGTATTGCAGAACTAAAGAGTATAAAGTATCCTATGGCAGGAATGACAAGTCACGAAGTTACTTTGGGAGTTTATAATGTTCAATCTGGCGAAACAGTTTACCTAAAAACAGGTGAGCCTAAAGACCATTACCTAACTAATATCTCTTGGGATCCATCTGAGAAATATATTTATATAATGGAGCTTAGCAGAAATCAAAACCATCTGCAACTAAATAAATACTCCGTTGAAACAGGAGAAAAGGTTCTTACATTATTTGAAGAGAACAACGATAAATATGTAGAACCTCAAAACCCTCTTGTTTTCTTGAAAAATAATCCTGAAAGATTTATTTATCAATCAAGAAAAGACGGATATAATCATCTTTATATATATGGTGTGTCGGGAAACTTTATTACTCAGTTAACTTCGGGAGATTGGGATGTGAAAACTGTTATTGGCTTAACCAATGATGATGTTTATTTTACCTCTAATGAGATAAGTCCTATAGAATACCAAATATATAAGGTTAATATAAAATCAGGAAAGAAAACTCAATTGTCTTCAGAGGCAGGAGTGCATAGCCCTATGCTTAGTGCTTCAGGTAAATATATTATAGATAGTTATAGCAATCAAACAACTCCTCGAAATATTGATTTGATAGAAATATCTAAAGGAGGAGTTAAAAGATTGCAAACTGCCGAAAATCCTTATCTAAATTATACTTTGCCTGAAATAACTTTGGGTTCGATTAAAGCGGCAGATAAAGAAACTGATATTTATTATCGTTTAATAAAACCTACAGACTTTGACCCCAACAAAAAATACCCTGTTATAGTTTATGTATACGGAGGACCTCATAGCCAAATGGTGCTAAATAACTGGCTGGGCAGTGTGCGTGGCTGGGAAATTTATATGGCACAAAAAGGTTATGTATTGTTTTCGTTAGATAACAGAGGGACATCTAACAGAGGATTCGCTTTTGAAAGTGTAACTCATCGTAAATTAGGTATTGAAGAAACTGCCGACCAAATGGAGGGAGTTAAGTTTTTAGAGTCGCTTCCTTATGTTGATGGTGATAGAGTAGGAGTTCACGGTTGGAGTTATGGAGGATTTATGACAACAAACTTAATGCTTCGTCATTCCGATAAGATTAAAGTAGGAGTAGCAGGTGGTCCTGTTATTGATTGGAAGTTTTATGAAGTGATGTATGGAGAAAGATATATGGATTCTCCACAAGACAATCCAGAAGGTTATGAACTTACAAATATGAATAAACTTGCAGGAAATCTTAAGGGTCGATTTATGTTAATACACGGAGATGAAGACCCTGTGGTTGTATGGCAACATAGTTTGTCTTTCCTTAAAGCTTGTATTAATGCAGAAACGTATCCCGATTATTTTGTTTATCCAGGAGAAGAACATAATATGGTAGGGCGCGACCGTGTTCATTTACAAGAAAAGATATCGAGATATTTTGACGACTATTTGAAATAACAGATAAACAATAAAATTATGAAAACTCTAAAAACATCAATTATTAGTTTAGTTTTAACTGTAGTATTTACAGTAAACTTATGCGCTCAAGGTCTTTATACTTTAGAGAATACAGTTCCTGGTGGTGCAAATTATGGCGATCTTACTTTAGAGGCTTATCATACGTTTAGATTCAAAGGAGACGAATTAATCTTAGTTACTTATAATAATCTCTTTAAGTTTAAGGATAATAAGGTTTTGAATAAGGACGTATTTTTCAAAACTGATAATATTATAAAACTCACAAAGAAAAGAGATATTTCTGTCTCGCAAATGCGATATATCAACGTTGGGGAAAAATCGTACGGATTAATAGCTGCAGATAATGAACTCTTTTTTCTTGATTTAGAAAAAAAGAAAAAGTTCTTACACTTCAAGAAAGAAAAAGATTATAGGAGAATGCAATTCTCTCCTGCAAATCTTCATTATGCCTTTACGGTTGAAAATGATTTGTATATTTTAGATAAAGATAATGTTAAGACTAAGGTTGCAGAAGCAGAGAATGAAAATGTATATTGTGGATACACGGCTTATGATTCTGAGTTTTCACAGTATAACTATAAAGGAATATTTTGGTCGCCCGATGGCAATTATCTTGCATTCTATAAGATAGATGAAACAACAGTTTCTGATTATCCTATATTAGAGAGTATTAAAGATGAAGGTCTAAACACAAAGGTTCCTATTCCAGGAGGACGTTTACCCGAAGTTGGTATTGGTATTTACAATATGGCAACTAAAAAAACTATTTATCTAAACACTGGAGATGTAAGCAATAAATATTTAACAAATCTTTCTTGGTCTCCTTCTGGAAAGTATATTTATGTAGCAGAACTTAATAGAGCACAAAATCATTTAGAGTTAAACGAATATTCTGTCGAAACAGGAGAGAAAACACTTACTCTGTTTGAAGAAAATAGTGATAAATATATTAATCCAGTATATGACTTGGTTTTCTTAAAATCTAATCCAGAGCAATTTATATGGCAAAGCAAGAGAGATGGACATAAACATCTTTATCTGTATAATACTTCGGGAGAACTTATCAAACAATTAACTTCTGGCGATTGGGATATCCTTTCTGTTTTAGATACATATTCTGATGGTAATGTATATTATACTTCTAATGAGTCGAATACCATTAACCAAGATATATATATGGTAAACGTAAATACTGGAAATAAAATGAAGTTAAATAGCGAGTCGGGAGTAAGACTTATACAAAGAAGTGAGTCGGGAGATTACATTCTTGATGAATACTCAGATACTATTAATGTTAGAAAAATTGACTTGTTAAATATTAAAGATAAAACCATATTGGAGATTCAAAGTATGAAAGATCCTCGTAATGGATTTCCTTCTCCTAATGTAAAGTTAGGTAAAATAAAAGCAGCCGATGGTGTAACCGACTTAAACTATCGTTTAATGCTTCCTTCTGCATTAGACCCCAACAAAAAATATCCTGTAATTATTAATACTTCGGGCGAAGTGTGTAATTCTTGGCTTGGATATGCAAAGGAATGGGAACTGTTTTTTTCTCAAGAAGGATTTATTGTTTTTACTATAGACTTTAGAGGTTTCGATAATTTTAGAGGTCTCGACTTTAATACTGCTTCGTACGGACAATTAGGAGTTGCTGAAACAGCCGACATTATGGAAGGTGTAAAGTTCTTACAGTCGTTAGATTATATAGATGCAGAAAAGATTGGTATTTATGGGGAAGACTATAATGGTTTCTTATCTATGAATATGATGCTTAAATACCCTGATGTTATTAAAACAGGAGTAGCGGTTACTCCTATTACTGACTTTAGATATTATGATCTTATTTTTACAGAAAGAATGATGAAGACACCCGAAGAGAATCCAGAGGGGTACGATAATACTAATCTGAATAAAATGGCAAGTAATCTAAAAGGTAAACTTCTTATTCTTTGTCCTGAAAAAACAACTAATCCAACTCATACACAACAAATACAGTTGTTTTTAGATGCAAGTAAAGAGGTGGGAACTAAACCCGATTACAAAAAGTTTCCGGGCACAAATGCAAGTTCAAATCAAATAGAAAAGTTCAAACTTATATACGGTTATTTCAACTATTATCTTAAATAAATTATATAATGAATATTTTATTATTAGGTTCAGGAGGGAGAGAGAATGCGTTGGCATGGAAGATTAAACAAAGTAGTAAAACAGATAAACTTTTTATTGCTCCAGGAAATGCAGGCACAGCGTCAATAGGTGTTAATGTGTCTATCTCTGCTACTGATTTCGAAGCGATTAAAGTTTTTGTATTAGAGAATAATATTCAGTTGGTAGTTGTTGGTCCTGAAGACCCTCTTGTGAATGGTATTTACGATTTCTTCAAAAACGATGAAGATATAAAGAATATTCCAGTGATAGGACCTTCGAAAGAAGGAGCCCAACTTGAAGGTAGTAAAGATTTTGCTAAAGAATTTATGAAACGTCATAATATTCCAACAGCACGATATTTAAGCACTACGAAAGATAACATTGAAGAAGGAATAGAATTCTTAAAGACGATGAATCCTCCTTATGTGTTAAAGGCTGATGGTTTAGCAGCTGGCAAGGGAGTGCTTATTATAGATAATCTTCCGGAAGCCGAAAAGGAACTTAAAACAATGTTAGGAGGAAGCTTCGGAAAAGCAAGCGAAACAGTAGTTATTGAAGAGTTTCTTAAAGGTATCGAATGTTCGGTGTTTGTGATGACTGATGGTAACAGCTATAAAATTCTTCCCGAAGCAAAAGACTACAAAAGAATAGGAGAGGGAGATACAGGTCCGAACACAGGAGGAATGGGAGCAGTAAGCCCAGTGTCTTTTGCCGATGATACTTTTATGAAGAAAGTGGAAGAGCAAATAGTTATTCCTACCGTTGAAGGTCTTAAGAAAGAACAAATCGAATACAAAGGATTTATATTTATAGGATTAATAAAAGTAAACAACAATCCTATGGTTATCGAATATAACTGTAGAATGGGAGATCCCGAAACGGAAGTTGTTATGTTAAGGATAAAATCAGACTTTGTAGATTTGCTTGAAGGTGTTGCTAATGAAACTCTTTCCGAAAAAGAATTAATCTTCGATGAGAGAAGTGCAGTTACAGTTATGCTTGTTTCGGCTGGCTACCCTGGCGATTACGAAAAGAATAAAGTTATTTCAGGATTGGATAGTGTCGAAGATAGTATAATATTTCACGCAGGAACGAAAGAGGCTAATGGAGAAATCTTAACTAACGGAGGACGAGTAATAGCTGTTAGTTCTTATGGTAAAGATAAGCAAGAAGCTTTAGCTAAGTCTTTTGAAAATGCAGAAGTGATTGATTTTGAAGGTAAATATTACCGCAAAGACATAGGTTTAGATCTTTGAGTATTTACAAATTACATAGAAGTTTTATAAAAGGCAAACTGTCTTTAATACTGTCTCTGATAGTGTTTTTTGCCTTTCGCTTCATAAATAAAGAGGATTACACTCCTCTTTATTTGTGGGGTTCTTCAGCTTTACAAGTAGGCTTGGCGTTTCTGTTGCTTTATATCAGTCATAGATTTATGATTGTTAAAGAACGTTCGCTGTTGCCTGCTTTTTTTAATCTCCTCTTTGTAGCCGCAAATCAAAATAGCTTTGCAGATATAATAGGTAGCTCTGTGGCTATGGCAATAGCTCTGTGTTTTGTTTTTTTGTTTTCGTCGTATAAAAATGAAGAAGCAAAGGTAGAATCTCTGAACATAGGAATATTAGTAGGCTTAGCAAGTTTGTATTTCCCAACAGCCATAATGTTACTTCCTTTATTTTGGATAGGAATGTATATGATGAAAAGCTTAAATATTAAAACTTTTTTAGCCAATATAACCGGACTAATTGTTGTTTGTTCTTTTGTTTTCACTTGGAGTATTTACAATAATCACAATGTTTTTAGCGATAAAGTTTCGGAATTATCAAAAGCTTTCGACTTTCAATTCTTAGAGTTCGGTTTGAAGAATTATATAATGATAGGAGTGCTTGCTCTTATCCTTTCCTTAGAAGGATTTAATGTGTTTATGTCGGGTCTCTCAGAAAAAGTACAAACAAAAACTATTCTTAACTATCTTTATTTATTTGCAGTAGTAGTTATAATTCTGTCAATAACTATGTCTCAAATCAACTCCCAGTGGAATCTTATTTGCTTTATTCCACTATCTTATTTGTTTGCACACTACTTTACTTTTTACGATAAAAAGATTAATAGTTGGTTGTTCTTCTTGTGTATTGCAATGCTTATTGGGCTATATTGGCTGTAAACTAAACGCCTAACTTTCTTCTTAATTCTTTTACTTGCGTGTCCCAAAGATTAATTGCGTGTGTTTTATCGTTTGGCTCTGCGAAATCTGTTATTTCTAAAACACAAGCTCCCGTTATCTCATCTTGATTAATGCGAAACTCGAAGAATGTTTCAGAATCTTCTTCTGTCCAACGAAAGCGTATTGATGCATAAGGATTAACACTTATTAATTCGGCCTGCGTTGGATATTTGTCCCAAACAAAAGTAAAAATATTAGCATTATCGCTAACTTCATCGGCGAACCACTCGGCTAAACCGCTCGAACTTGATAGGCAAGACCATAAAGAATTTTTAGAACATTTGTTAAAGATGTACTCTGTCTTGAATTTTTCTTTTTTCATCTCGTATTATTTTAATGTCAGCACAAGATACAAAAAAATATTAACTTGGCAAATATTATCTGAATATTATTACTGTATGGTAAAATAAAGACTATATTATCAACTCCCCTTGTCGTTGCTACTTGATAGGCGAGTTGTCTCTTAGGAGATACCCGCCGCCTATCTCCTATCAAAGACGACCTAAAGTGAAGACTTTTATTTTTAGGACGTTAAGGCTTTGTTAGACAGTAATATAAATTGAACGGAATTTGGCTCAATTTAGCAAATATTATCTGAATTAATTTAGTATATGACAAAAATTATATAAATTTGCAGCATTCAACTTGAAAATAGTCGAAAAAAGAAAGCGTTTTGCTTTATCCATTATATCGAAAACTGGAAAATTCCAAGTGAATGGAGTAGACACTTCTTCTAAGTAATTTTCAAAATGCCAGATATGAGTAAATAGCAACAAGTCTCACGTCTTTCTTACATAATTATTTTAACTAAAAAGCTGATTTCGGAGACTTATAAGCAGAAAAGGAGAATCTTATGAAACGTATTTTATTTTTTCTGCCATTACTTTTGGCTTTGTTTTTTTCGGGAGATGCTTTAGGGCAGAATAAACAGTTGGAAAAGCAACGTAATAAAATGTATAAATCTAAGCTCAAGGAGTACAAAAAAGAAGGATGGAAACTTGATGCCAGCTCTAAAACAATTGAGGTGGTTTTATTAGAACATTATGAAAAATTGAAAGATGAAAACTATCAAGAAATCGTTGGTGCTGTTTCTAATTGCAACTCCATTAATGTATGTCGTCAGGCAGCTTATAATAATGCTATAATAACTTATGCAAACCGTTCAGCTTCAACAGTTAAAGGTCGAGTAGCATCTGATATCAACTTAAACGCATCAGACTTTAAGCATAGTGCGGAATTTGACAAATTCTACGCTGCATACGAACGCTTTATAAAAGCAGAAATAAATAGCGGTGTTCTATTGGAAAGTTATAGTATCAAAAAGAAATCAGGAGATACTAATGAATATCAGATCTATTTCTTAATCAATGAAGACAAAGCGTTGCAAGCTAGGAAGAAAGCCATGCAACGAGCTTTAGAAGAAACAACTATAGCTCAAGAGTATGCTGCCAAAATTTCAGATTTTATAAATGAAGGGATCAAGAGCATAGACTAAATAAAAAATTATGAGATACTTAATAGGATTGCTAACTCTTTTTTTTTGCTTTCAAATGCATGTGCATGCACAAAAAAAATCAGACAGCCATCGTCCACCTTGGATTTATGGAGATATGCCTGCTCAAACTAATTATAGTTATTGGTTTAAACAGATGTATGGAGAAGGGGGGAATCTATCAGAAGCAAGGCAGAATGCAACTTTGACATTACTTGGAGACCTAATAAAATCTAAAGGATTTACGGTTTCAGGTAACGAATTAGAAGAAATACTTTCTATAGATTCTAATAATATGTATAATGAAACCGTATTGAGAAATTACTCTTATAATATAGAATATGCTCAGCAAAAAATATCGTTTCAGCCTGTCGACGAATATTGGGAACTTCGAAATGGCAATTACATCTGCTATGTCCTATATGAAGTTGCTAACAATCCTGAAAATGTAGACTTTGAACCAATCGTATATACAACTAACTACGGAGCATCTGCTTTGTTGAGATCTGCTATTATACCTGGGTGGGGGCAAATGCACAAGCGACAAACAACCAAAGGGATTGTAATTCTTAGCTCAGAAGTGTTAGGAGTCGCAGGAGTGATTTATTCTCAAAATATGTACAAGAGTTATAGAAATAAAGCAAAGATAGAGACGAATAACGAACTAAGAAATTCTTATAAAAACAAGAGCAATAATTGGGGAAACATTCGTAATGGATTTATAATTGGAGCGTCGGCAATTTACATTTATAATATAATTGACGTGGTCGCTTCCAAAGGAGCTAAAAGATATAATGCTGAGCAAAACTTTATGGTGCTACCATTCTTGGATAGCGAAGGTTTTACTGGGGTATCACTTTCTTATACATTCTAATAATCAATATGAAAAAAAATATTCAATTTTATTTAGGAGTTATAATTATATTTATTTCATCGTGTGTAAGCGATGAAATTGCATCCACAGGCTCTGTAACAGGAATAATAAAAGACGCATCTACAACTCAACCTTTACAGGGGTGTTTAGTTACACTTTCTCCCTCTGGGAAAGCTGTTTCAACGGGGAGCGATGGTTTATATTCTTTTAGCGACTTATCCCCTGAAACATATTCAATAGAAATACAAAAGACAGGATATGCGGCAGAAAAGAAAGAGACGACAATAACTGCTGGGAATGTCAATAAAGTAGATGTTTTTTTAATTAAAGAAACGGAGGGTCTATCGGTAACTCCAGAAGTGTTAAACTTTGGAGAATTGGAAACAAGCAAAGAGTTTTATATATCCAATAAAACAACATCGTCAAGTATTTCATATACCATAAAAGCAAATGCTGATTGGATTTATCTGAGTTCTACTGAAGGAGTAGTGAGCTCTAATACAAGCAAAATCAAGGTTGTTATCGAGCGAGAATCACTTAGCATTGGGGAATATGAAAAAGGTTTGAGTATCACTTCTCCTGTAGGTGAAGTAATTGTTCCTGTCATTGTCAAACAAGTCGAAAAAACTACACCAAAAATTGGTATTGGAGATTTTGACAACATCACAGAAAGCTCATTTTCTGTCAAAGGAATTATACATAGTACAGGAGGACTAAAAATAACGAGTCATGGTCATTGCTGGTCTGAAAATGAATTACCGACTATCGAAGGTTCATCTAAAACGAATTTTGGAGATACAGAAGAAATTGGAGATTTCACAAGTCAAATTACTCAATTAATAACGGGTAAAACTTATTATGTAAGAGCTTATGCTGTTAATAGCAAAGGAGTTTCCTATAGCGAACAAATATCTATTACAATGCCTTATATCAGTATTCCTATGTTAAACACAAAGGCAGCTACAGGTATAACTTCTGAGAAGGCTTTTTTAAATGGGGAAGTATTAAATAATGGAGGTAGTAATATTACAGAATATGGCTTTTATTATGGTATAACTGAAAATCCTACAACAAAAAATATAATAGAAGGTAATATTGCTGATTTCAAAATAGTTGTAGAAAACTTAATTCCTGGACAAACCTATTATTATAAGGCATATGCTATTAATGCTAAAGGTATAGGATATGGAGAAATATTAACTTTCAAAACAAGGCAGGAAGGTAGTTCAACAGAAACAAGTCCTCCTACAAAACCGATTATTTCCAATATATCAGGAAACTCAGCAACAGCAATATCTTCCATTTCTTTAAGTTCTAATGATATAATTATAGAAGCAGGGATGGAATGTAGTAAGGATTATTATTTCCGAAACTCAAAAGGATATAAAAAATTCCCAGGTACAGTGCAGGAAGATGGAACTTTAACCGTGAGATTAACGGATTTATATCAGGATTTCATGTATGACGGTTCATTTGTTCGTGCATATATTATTACAGAAGAGAAAGGGGAGTTGATTAGTAAAGAAACCTATTTTAGTTTTAAATGGTAATGATAATCAAGGAACAAGGGTTTTTATATCGTCATAGCTGGTTCCAAGAAGCAACAAGCACTTTTTACTATAAAAGAGAACAATCTGAATTAATTAAATCGAAATGATATTGCGGACAATCCACCAAACGATCATTAAGGCAAGATAAGTATAAACAGCGGCTTTGCTATAGCAAATATTTTTCAGTTTCGTTAGTTTACCTTTGGGGTCAAACCAAGTAACTATTATTAATGCTACAGCATAAGGGATTGATATAACTAAGAAGAAGTTATAAGATAGAGCTTTGTAAAAATCGAGATGAAGTAGATGATATGCTGCGCGTTGTATTCCGCAGCCTGGACATTGATAGCCAGTTAGTAAATAGAAAGGACATTTGGGCAACCATATCGATTCTTCTGGGTTAATGAAGAATAATATTGTTGCCCCAATGATTATACTTGTAATGACGATTATTGCTTTAATAAGGGAAGTTCTCTGTTGAAAAAAGCATAGTTGCGAAGAATATTATGTATATCATATATAAAATCCCAACTACAAGTCCAGAACCTAATGCAACAAAAAACCAAGTCTTTGCTTTTTGTGCAGCATTTTCTGCTAAGTCATATTTCCCTGAGTTCCACAGATTGTCAACTTGTGTAGCATAAACTATAGAGACTACACCGAAAGGTAAGCAGCATAGCACAGTAGATAAAATTGCCCATACCAAATAATTATTTGGTTTCTGACGTTGAGGAGCATTATTGCTGTAATCGTAATATTCCATAAGAGTTAATTTTTAATGTTTTGCAAATATATAAATAATTTTTAATGTTTTATTGAAAAGGATTAATATTTAAATATACTTCCTCCAACAAACTCTCTTAATAAAGAAGTGTTTGGCAGTTCTTCTATATCAATATAGTTGAAATAACCCAAAAACTTTAGTAAGCGGTGAGCTTCCGAAAATTCGGGGGCAGTTCTTAAAACTTTCTCCAATATAGGTTCTGCTATTCTTCTTAAAGCAGCCAATTCGTATAGCATTGCAGAGTTAAACATAGCATCGGCGTTTTCTTGGAAAGGGAATATCCATTTATCTTCTCCTTTTCTAACAAGAGGCCAGCGATCTATAGTTTCGTTAACTGTGTATCCTCTAAATTGATGGTCTCTAACTATACGGCGAAGAAGTCTGTTGTCGGTAGTAGAAATCCAGTTATGGTCGTCTAAAGATAAGGAAGTTAGAGCCGATACGTATATTTTGTACATAGCTTCTTGTGGTATTGTTGGCAATAATTCGGGGTTCATTGCGTGAATACCTTCCATAACTAAAACAGAGTTCTCTTTTAGTTGTACGGTATTGCCTCTGTAAACTCTTTCTCCTTTTTGGAAGTCATAAGTAGGAAGAGCAACAACTTCTCCGGCCAGAATTTTTCTTAAGTCTTCTTCAAACTTTGGTAAGTCGATAGCATAAAGAGATTCGTAGTCGTATTGCCCGTTTTCGTCTAAAGGAGTCTCAACTCTGTTTACGTAATAATCGTCTAAAGATATACTTATAGGATTAAGTGTTGTAGCCAGTAGTTGCACTTGCAAACGTTTGCAGAAACTTGTTTTACCAGACGAAGAAGGACCTGCAATAAGAACTACTCTAATTCCTTTTTCAAATCTACTGAATATATCGTCGGCTATCTGACTAATCTTTCTCTCTTGAAGAATCTCCGACACTTTTACCATTGTAGGAATATTGCCCGATTGAATAACCTTGTTAAGGTCTCCAACGTTCATCATTCCCATTGCTTTCTGAAAGTGAAGGTATTCCCAAAAGGCGTCCATCATCTTTTCTTGTTTATGATATTCTGGCAAAATGTTAGGTTGTGGTTTGTGAGGGATACGCAGTAAAACACCACCTCCTAATTTTACAAGGTCGAATAGGTAGATCGACTTTGTAGAAGGAACAAGCACTCCGTAAAAGTCGTCGATGTAATCGCCCATAGAATAATATTTGCTATAGATATTCCCTGCTGTTTCGAGCAAACGTACTTTGTCCATTCTTCCTTTTTTGCGAAAGATTTCGCTAACTATAGCTGTTTGTTCTTGATGCGGAATAAGAGGAATGTCTTCGTCTATAATCTGTTGCATTCTCTTTTTTATAGCTGTAACTTCTTTTTGAGTAACTTTCTTCCCTATGTCGAGTACGCAATAATAACCTCTCGACTGAGGGTGTTCTATGTTTATTGAGCCTTCGGGGTATAAGTCGTGTACGGCTTTAGTTAAAACAAAGCAAAGCGAACGCACATAAGCTCTTATGCCCGATGGGTTATTTACCCCAACAAACTCAATATCTTTAGAGTTGTAACATTTGTAGTGAAGCGACTTTGTTTTATTGTTTACCTTCGCACACGCCAATTCCCAATCTAACTTTAAGTTTATTTGTTTGTATACGTCGAGTAGAGAAACCCCTGGCTCGAACTCGTAATATGTACTGTTGTTTTTTACGTATAATTTTATTTTGTTTTCCATGTCTATAAAGATTATAAATTGTTAAAATGGATATTGTTAATGACAAATTTACGAAATAAATTAGAAGTCGCTTTCTTTTGTGTTGATAAAAGAATTACATTTGCACTTTATTTCAAATTATTAACAAAAAAGAAACGTAAAATGAGCGCAGATTTTGACAAAATAAGTTATGCCTTAGGTATGAATATGGGTAATAGCTTCCGTTCTTCGGGTATAAAAGAGTTAGATGTGAATGAGTTTTCACAAGCTATAGATGATGTAATGAAAGGAGCTTCTCTTAAAATGAGCTACGACGAAGCTAAACAAGTAATGTCGGATTTTTTTGCTAAACTTCAAGAAGAGAGACTAATCATAAATAAAAAAGCAGGAGAAGAATTTCTTAAGATAAACAAAGAACGTCCAGGAGTAAAGACTACTGATAGTGGTATTCAATACGAAGTTCTTCAAGAAGGAACAGGGGCTAAACCTAAAGCAACTGATAGCGTAAAGGTACACTACGAAGGTAAACTTATAGACGGACAAATATTTGATTCTTCAATTAAAAGAGGAGAACCAGCATCTTTTGGTCTTAACCAAGTAATACCAGGTTGGACAGAAGCTTTACAGCTTATGCCTGTAGGTTCAAAATATAGAATATACATTCCTTCTCATTTAGCTTACGGCGAAAGAGGAGCCGGTGAAATGATAGAGCCAAATAGTACTTTGGTTTTTGATGTTGAATTATTGGATATAGTATAAACGATAAATAAATTCAAAATGAACAAATTAGTAAAAACTTTTATGTTTTCTATGTTGGCAGTTGCCAGCATAACAATGTTTTCGTGTAATGCTCAAGTGCCTAAGGCTGACTTGAAAAATAATCTCGACTCAATAGCTTATTCGCAAGGTGTTTTGTCGGCTGCACAAATCGACCAATTATTCGCCGATTTTAATATTAAGCCAGAAAATCAAAAGGATTACATCAACGGATTTATAAAAGGAATGAAGGCAGCTCCTAAGTCAGACAAACAAAAAGCTGAAGCTATGGGTAAATGGATGGGAGAGCAATTTTCCCTTTTAATTTTCCCTACTATCGGAGAACAAATGTTTCAAGATTCTACAATTTCTTTAAGTACTGATAATTTTACTGCTGGGTATATAGCATCTATTGATGGCCCTGAAAGTACACTTATTAAAGCAGAAGAAGCTCAAATGTATATGATGATGGCAATTGAAGAAGTAAGACGCCAATCTCTTGAAAAAAACAATGCTGAAGCAAAAGCTGAAAATGCTGCTTTCTTAGAAAAGAATGCTAAAGAAGAAGGAGTGGTAACATTGCCAAGCGGACTTCAATACAAAGTTATTTCTGAAGGTAAAGGTGCTAAACCTGCTGCTACAGATGAAGTAACTGTTCACTATCACGGAACAACTATTAAAGGTGAAGTTTTTGATAGTTCGGTAGATAGAGGAGAGCCAGCAACTTTCCCTCTAAATGCAGTTATTCCTGGTTGGACAGAAGGATTGCAGCTTATGCCTGTAGGTTCTAAATATATGTTTTATATTCCTTACGATTTAGCTTACGGAGCCGAAGGTCGCGGAGGTTTAATTACTCCTTTTGCTACTTTAGTTTTTGAAGTTGAGCTACTTGATATAAAAAAATAATGTGTAATTATTGTACGTTGTAAAAACGACAAACAACAAAATCATGGAAAAGATAGATAATTTAGATAAGAAAATATTATCGATTATTTCTCAGAATGCTCGTATTCCCTTTAAAGATGTAGCAGAAGAATGTGGCGTTTCTCGAGCTGCAATTCACCAAAGGGTACAGAAAATGATTGAAATGAAGGTAATAGTAGGTTCGGGATACCAAGTAAACTCTCGAGTTCTTGGTTTTAATACCTGCACTTATATAGGAATAAAATTAGAAAAAGGTTCTATGTATAAGGAAGTAGCACCCGAATTACAAAAAATACCCGAAATAGTTGAATGTCATTTCACCACAGGTCCTTACACAATATTAGTAAAACTGTTTGCAAGAGATAACGAACATCTTATGGAATTGCTTAATGGGCATATTCAAGAAATACCCGGAGTGATTTCTACTGAAACATTAATATCTTTACGACAAAGTTTCAAGAGAGAAATTCCGATAGTTGTAGAGTAATTATCTTTTGTGTAATTAATAAAAGTCGCTTAATCTATTTCTTAATAATTGATTAAGCGACTTAACGTTTTAAAAAGGTGTAGTTAAATTTGTTTAATGCTTGTCTTACTCTGTCTTTTTTGTCTATTTTTGTTTCGTTCAGATTAGAAAAAAGATTGCTTATGGTAAAACAATTACTTTGGTTCCCCTTTTTCGTGTCTTTTATTCTGCTTGGCTGCACTAAAGATAATTCGAAGATAGATGCCGTGTGCGAACTTATGCCTAATGGCACGTACCTTATTAAGTGGGAAACTTTCCCTCCTATAAACGGCGTTGTGAGAATATATGAATCATTGAACCCCGACTCGTTTAACCTTTCAACTCCTATAGCCGAATTAGATATTCAAAAGGGATATAAAAGAGTGCTAAGTATGCCTAACTCTTCACGTTCTTACTTTAAGTTGGTTTTTAATAAAACCCATTCTATAATAATAGCCGATAGAGTAATACGTACTCAAGGTATAATTAACTTTAGAGATATGGGCGGTTATGTGAATAAAGATGGAAAGAAGATTAAATGGGGTAAAATTTATCGTTCGGGTTCTCTTTCTACTGCAACAAAAAAAGATATGCGCATTCTTGATAGGTTGAGAATAGAAACAGCAATAGATTTGCGTTCGCATCGAGAAAGCTATAATTTCCCTAATAAATCGCACCTGCCACATATTTATAACCTACCATTAAGAGGAGATAGATACGATACATTCTTTGAGGAAGTATTGGCTCAACAAATGAAACTTATAGATATAATGACTTACAATGAGAGCCTATTAAACTCTATAGTCGAAAACAACTCTGATTATTTTAAGCGAATGTTTGAAGTATTGCTTGAAGAGAAAAACTATCCACTTGTTTTTTATTGTTCATTAGGAAAAGACAGAACTGCCGTTGCTTCGGTATTAATACTTGCAGCATTAGATATAGAAAAAAACTGCATACTTGATGATTATTTAATGTCGAACCGACAGATAAACTATAATTCTTTATTTAAGAATGCAGAAATTTACCCTTGGGACGTTCAAGAGTCTATTACCGCAATGATTGGAACGCACAAAGAAACGATTAAGAATACAATGGAAAATCTTATCACTTCGTATGGTTCTATTGATAATTATTTTGAAAAAGAACTAAACCTAACTCCTAAAAAAAGAGAAAAGCTTAAGGCTATACTCCTTGAGTAATTGTAAATCGATTGATATTTATGCTGTTAATTGTGAATTACTTCGTACCTTTGTGCCGTATTTACGATAAATAAATTAAATTGAAGACATTTGAAGAATTAGGAGTTGCTTCTAACATTATAAAAGCAATCTCAGAAATGGGTTACGAAAACCCTATGCCAGTACAAGAAGAAGTGATTCCATATTTACTTGGCAATGATAACGAAGTTATAGCCTTAGCTCAAACAGGAACAGGTAAAACCGCTGCATTTGGGCTCCCTATCTTACAGCAAATACAGCTAAATAATACTCAACCTCAAGCAGTAATATTATGTCCAACAAGAGAACTGTGTTTGCAAATTGCTAACGATCTTAACGACTACTCTAAGTATATAGATAAGCTAAAAGTTATCCCTGTTTATGGAGGGTCAAGCATAGAGAGCCAAATAAGAGCTCTAAAAAGAGGTGTGCATGTAATAGTTGCAACGCCAGGGCGACTTATCGACCTTATTAACCGTAAAACGGTATCATTAAAGTTTGTTAGAAATGTAATACTCGATGAAGCTGATGAAATGCTTAATATGGGATTTACTGAAAGTATAGATGAAATACTTTCGCACGTTCCGGAAAATAGAAATATGCTTTTGTTTTCAGCTACTATGCCTAACGAAATTTCTAAGATTACCAAAAAGTATATGCGTAATCCGCACGAAATAATTATAGGAAAGAAAAACGAAGGAGCAAAAAACGTTAAGCACGTATATTATATGGTTAATGCCAAAGATAAGTATTTGGTATTGAAAAGAATTGCGGATTATAACCCCAATATATATGGTATAGTATTTTGCCGTACTCGTAAAGAAACTCAAGAAATTGCCGACCTACTTATTAAAGATGGTTATAATGCCGACTCTTTACATGGCGATTTGTCGCAAGCTCAGAGAGATTATGTTATGCAAAAATTTCGTATTCGTAACATACAATTATTAGTTGCAACAGACGTGGCTGCTCGTGGATTAGATGTAGACGATCTTACTCACGTTATAAATTATGGTTTGCCAGACGATACAGAATCTTATACTCACCGCAGTGGACGTACGGGACGAGCTGGTAAAACAGGAACTTCAATTTCTATTATTCACCTTCGTGAAAAAGGTAAAGTAAAAGATATTGAAAAGAAAATCAATAAACAATTTGAAATAGGAGTTATACCTTCTGGTGCACAGATTTGCGAAAGACAGCTATTCAGTTTTATGGATAAGTTGGAAAAGGTAAAGGTTAATGAAGAAGAAATTCAAGATATACTTCCTTCTATCTATCGAAAACTCGATTGGTTAGACAAAGAAGATATAATTAAAAGATTAATATCTTTAGAATTTAGTCGATTAATTGACTATTATCAAGATGCCGACGAAATAGAAGCACCTGATGAAAGGAATAAAAGAGACAGGTTTTCTAATAAAGACGGTAAAGTTGACAGAGGTTCTGGTCGTGCAACCGAAAAAGGATTTGTTCGCCTATTTATAAACGTAGGTAGAGTTGATGGCTTTAGCGTGCATAACCTTATAGGTTTACTTAACGACAATATTTCGGGTAAAAAGGTTGATTTAGGAAAGATAGATCTTATGAGTAAGTTTTCTTTCTTTGAAGTTCGCGAAAAAGAAAAAGACCGTGTAATCCAAAACTTAGACGGTGTTGAAATGGAGGGAAGAACCATTGCTGTGCAACAAGCTCAACCATCTTCATCTGACGGATCTCGAAGAGAAAGATCTAATGGTTCTGGTAGGAGAGATGCCTCTGCCGGCAGAAGAGAAAGATCAGATAGAGGAGGTAGAAGAGACGATAAAAGAAGTAGAGGCTCTAAAGAGCAGCGTCGCAAGAAATATTAATCGGTATATATATTATTGCTGTCCGATAAAACTTTTATAACGTTATAAAAAAGTTTTATCAGACAGCAATATTTGTTTTAGTATTAAAATAAAGATAGTTGGTTGCTGATTTCTCGGATAGCAGATAGCAAGTTAACGATGTCTTGAGGGTGAACATCACCTATGTTTCCGATACGGAATGTTTCTGCATCCGATATTTTTCCGGGATATATTACAAATCCTTTTTGTTTTAATCTATCATAAAACGCCTGAAAGTCGAAATTGTCTGAAGGATAAAGAAACGACGAAATAATCGGGCTTTGTTTATCTGGGGACAAAAGCAGGGTAAAACCAATGGCTTGCATTCCTTCTATAAGTATTGTATTATTTTCCTTATAGCGTCGGTAACGAGCCTCGACACCTCCTTCTTTTTCTAATTCGGAAAGAGCCTGATGAAAAGCCCTCACTACATGGGTAGGCGATGTGAAACGCCATTTCCCTTTGCCTTTTTCCATTGCTTCCCATTGGTCGTATATATCTAATGATAGCGAATGGGCATTTCCTTTACATCTGCTAAGTTCTTTTCTGTTGGCAATGATAAAACCAAACCCTGGCACACCCTGAATGCATTTGTTGGAGCTACTAATCAGGAAGTCGATACCATAAGCATCTATATCAATAGGTATTCCTCCAAAACTACTCATGGCATCAACTATAAAGGTTACAGGGTATTCTTGTACCACACGGCTGATTTCTTCGAGTTGATTTAATATTCCGGTGGTAGTTTCGCAATGAACCATTGCAAAATGGGTAATATTGCTATGAGTGGATAACGCTTGTTTAACGATTTGTGGTGTGACTTGTTCTGTTTCATGGAGCGAAATCAACTCATAATCCAGTTTATAATAATCTGCAATAGTTGCCATTCTTTTACCATATGCGCCATTGGAAATTATCAATAGTTTATCGTCCGATTTTACTGTGGCACCTATGGTTGCTTCCACGCAATAAGTTCCGCTGCCCTGTAAAAGAATGGTTGTGTATTATTTATTGTTAACGTTGGCTAATTTAAGTAATTGTTGACGGATAGGTGTTACAATGCCTTCGTTGTAATCCTTGTCCCATGTGCACCAGTCTTGCAGCATGGCTTCCTTAACCGTTTGTGTTGTGCTAAGAGGACCCGGAGTTAATAATAAATAGTTTCGCATCGTGTTTTCGTTTTCTTTTTTCGATAATAAGTCAATATAAGCTGGCAGTTCTGCGATAGTGGTAAGTACCGCATTGGCTCCGGCTTCCAACATTCGGTTCCGCACTTCTTCTATGCGATTTCCTCTTTCTGATACAGACAGTTGGTTATATTCTTTTTCGGTAAGTCCCATTTCATTACTTCCCACTACAATACCGACAGAATGTACATTGGCATTTACGCCTTCTTTTATATCGGCAATGGTATCGCCCACCTTTATAACCTGATTGACAGAGGCTATACCCAGATCGATCATATTCTGGTAAATCATATACGGAGCTGGACGCCCTGCTGGCAGGTTGTCGGGGGTTACCAGATTGTCGACCATATATCCTTTTGATTTTGCTTCGGGTCGAACCACGTCCATCATTTTCATTGTGTAGCCTGTGGTTGAACCTATTTTAATGCCACGGAGGCGAAGGTTATTTATCACTTCAAGTACTCCTGGTATTGGGTCGGTAAAATCACGTAAAGACGAGAATAAATGTTTTTCAAAACTCTGGTACATTTCCGATATGAGCTTAATACCGATAAATTTGGAAATGGTATAGCCTATTATTTGCGCTATTGTAACTACCACTTTGTAATCCATTCCGAAAACTTCATAATTGGCAAAAGCCGCCGCTGTATAAGGTTTGCGTAGTGCATATACCAGAGAGTAAGATAATAATGCAGTCCCTCCAGCCCAAAATATAAAAAGAAACTTAGATTTATTTTTTTCACTCATGTTTATCTGATTTATTTTGCGACAAATGTAAAGTGGCGATATTACAGATTCTCGTCTAAAAATTTAAGAAAATGTTAAAGTATTGAGATGGAGATAATTGTGTGTTTGGGACAGACGATTCCAGATAAGCCGTTTTCTTTCAATGCACAATTATAACCGCAGACAACGCTTAGCTCGTCATACGGCTATATCTTAATAGGCGTGCTAACTCGCAGTTAAAAACTTTATTAAGCATTAACTTGTTTAGCTGAAAGAAGTATGAGATTAAAATAAATTTATATTAACTTTGCAGCCGATTTAATACAATCACCCCATTAAAAATATTAAATTATGATGATTCAGGTTGTTAAGTCTAAGCTGCACCGAGTTACAGTAACGGAAGCTAATCTTAATTATATGGGTAGCATTACTATCGACGAAGATTTGATGGAGGCTGCTAATATAATTGAAGGCGAAAAAGTGCAGATTGTTAATAACAATAACGGAGAGCGTATTGAAACTTATGTTATTAAAGGTATACGAGGTTCAGGAATGGTCTGTTTAAACGGTGCGGCAGCACGCAGAGTTCAACCAGGAGATATCGTTATTATTATGTCGTATGCACTTATGGATTTTGAGGAAGCAAAATTATTCAAGCCTGCATTAGTGTTCCCCGATACGGCAACCAATAAGATTCTTTAATAATATAATATGCTTAATTTTGAGGCTGTAAGGATTGAAGATAAAAACACAATCCAAGCTTTTTTCGACGAAAACACTTTCAGAAATTGCGACTTCTCATTTGCTAATATATTCAGTTGGCAACACTACTACAATACATCTTTCGCTATTGAAGATGGATTCCTTTATATTAGGTTTCAGGCTGAAAATATTCCGGGTTATTTATTCCCTTTGGGCAAAGGAGATATAAAGACTGCTTTGGAGCGTCTTTTAGATGATGCAAATAAACGAGGAGATGTGTTTCATTTATATTCTATCACTCCCGAAATGTTTGATATAATAGATGCTTTAATGCCCGACACATTCTTGTTTGAACCAAGAAGGCGTTGGTATGAGTATATCTACAATTCGAGCGACTTAATTAATTTAGTTGGAAAGAAATTTCAAGCTAAAAGAAATCATATCAATAAGTTCAAAAGAAGTTACAAGTGGGAGTATCTTCCTATCACAAGGTCAATTATTCCTGAATGTATAGAACTTTACGAACGTTGGTGTAAAGAGAATGGAGGTTGCGAAACTGAGGTTTCTTTAAGCGAAGAACATATAGGAACGCTTAAAATTTTCAAACACTACGAAGAGTTAAACTTAAAAGGCGGAGCTTTGCGAGTTGATGGCGAAATATTGGCTTATTCTTACGGCTCGCAAATTACAAAAGATACATTTGGAGTTCACGCCGAGAAAAGTTTGACCAGTATCGACGGTGGTTTTACAATGATTAATCAGCAGTTTGCCGAACACAACTGTGCCGATTATGAATACATTAACAGAGAGGAAGACTTAGGACTCGAATCTCTTAGAAAAGCAAAACTTTCTTACAATCCAGTTTTTTTATTAGAAAAAGGCTGCGTTAAATTGAAGTAGTTAACAATCTGTAATGATAACTCTTAGCTCTAACAAATATATCGAACAACTGAAATCGTTATGGAAACTTTCTTTCCCTGATGATTCCGACGCTTTCATTAACTTCTATTTTGATAATGTGTATGAAGATGATGAAACTGTTGTTGTTATTAAAGACGATAAGGTAGTGTCTTCTTTGCAGATAATTCCTTACCCTATAAAGATTGGAGCAAATATAAATCTTGCAGGTTATATATCGGGAGCTATGACTCACCCCGACTATCGCAAACAGGGTTTGATGAGGGAGCTTCTTTATGCTGCCTTCGATATAATGAAAGATAAAGGATATACACATTCTTTTTTAATACCTCAAGAAGAGTGGTTGTTTGATTATTATAGAGAATTTGGTTACGAAAAAGCTTTCCCAATCAACCAAAGTATAGTTGTAGACGAGCCTAAGATGTCAACTATTTATCCTAATATATTAAGAGATAGAACCATAAAGGTGTGTGCTTCAATAAACGAAGTTGACATTGATGATTTTTATATGGTGTATTATCGCTTTCTTCTTGAAAAAGATAATGCAGTATTAAAGAACAAACAACACATCAAGAATATTTTGGGAGATTTGTTTAATGCTGGCGGTGCTCTCTTTTACAATGATTGGGGAGTTGCGTTTACTTGTGTTGACAACAACAGCGCAGATATTTGCGAATTGTTTTTTCACGATGATGAAATAAAAAACGATTTTTTGTGTTCTATTTATCAGTACTATCCTCAAAGAGAGATTATTTATTACAACAACCCTAATGCTCCTTTTCTTAAATATAAGGGAATGCTAAAAAGCCTTAGTGGCGATACGGCAGAAACTTCTATTTATATGAGCATGATGCTAGATTAATTATAATATGAAAACAACATATTCGTATTCCCAAATTTGGGGAATTGCTTATCCTATACTACTTACTCTATTAATACAGAATTTAATACAAGTAATAGACACTGCTTTTCTTGGAAGAGTGGGCGAGGTTGAGTTGGGTGCGTCGGCTATTGCTGGTATCTACTACATTGCTATATTTACTATAGCTTTCGGGTTTAGTACAGGTTCTCAGATATTAATCGGGAGAAGAAATGGCGAAAAGAATTACAATAAGATAGGAGAGATAGTTATCTGGGGAATTGTTTTTCTCTGGGTAATGGCATTACTTATATTTATATTTACACGAACGTTATCAGAACCTATATTGGGGAAAGTATTAAGTTCTCCGAATGTATTGGCTGCCAGTATAGAATATTTGGATTGGCGTATATACGGAATATTCTTTGCTACCACCAATGTTATGTTTAGAGCTTTTTTTGTAGGAACAACAAGAACTAAAGTTCTTACATTTAATGCAGTATTGATGGCTCTTACTAACGTATTGTTCGACTATCTGTTAATCTTTGGCGAATGGGGATTTCCCGAAATGGGAATAGGAGGGGCTGCTTTGGCATCTGTAATCGCGGAAGCAGTATCGGTAGTATTTTTTGTTGTGTACACCTGTATTACTATAGATTTTAAGAAGTATGGCTTCATTACAAAGTTTTGGCAAAATGTTCAGGTGATTAAAAATATACTTAATATTTCTATCTCTTTGATGCTTCAATACTTTTTATCATTAAGTACTTGGTTAATATTTTTCATTGCTATAGAAAGAATGGGAGAGATGACTTTGGCAGTATCTAATATAGTGCGCAGTTGCTATATGATAATCGCAATCCCTGTTCAAGCACTATCGGCAACATCAAATACTTTGGTGAGTAACACTATGGGCTCGGGACGACAAAACGAAGTTATATCTTTAATCTGGAAAATATCTCGTATGGCTTTAGCTATAGTGGTGGTATTTATAGTTTTATTAGGGTGTTTCCCCGAATTGACAATCTCGGTGTATACTTCAAATGCTGAATTAATCAAAGAGTCGGTGTCTTCTCTTTATGTTATTCTGGCATTACTTCCTATAATGGCAATAGGTAATGTCTTTTTTAATGCTGTATCTGGAACAGGAAATACTCGAACCGCTTTAATAATTGAATGTAGTACCTTAGTGCTTTATTGTTTTTGGATATGGCTAACGGCTATCTATTTACAAGCTCCTCTGTATATTTGTTGGACTTCCGAATTAGTGTACTCCTTTTTCATCGGTACTTTCAGTCTAATTTACTTCCGAAAAGGCAACTGGGAACACAAGAAGATATAAGATTCTGCAATCTTTTATTCTTCTTCAATGCTGATAGATGCTAATTTGATGCCATTTTCTGAACGAGATGCTTCGGTAGTAACATCATAATAAAGCATTAGATGTGTGAATCCGACGTAAACTTTATTCTGCATAGTCATAATCCCAACAGCAGCATCAACATTAATCATCTTAAGTCCTGAGTCGAGACTTTTGGGTACGCTATAGAATGTATCTCCTTCATCTGCGGGATTACCTATATATATGGTATCGTCAGAAATAAGCAGGGGCATAAGTAAAA
>JARXWK010000024.1 GCA_029916745.1 Dysgonomonadaceae bacterium PH5-43
AGCTTTCTGCCTAAGAAGCCTGCCATCAAAGTTGATTATGTAGAGGACATGCAGCTTGCTTTATTCTAATCTTATATCGAACTCACGTTAATTAACAATACCTGTTGATTTTCTTTAACTATCAAGATAGGCAAGGACGTTATTAGAACTCCCTTGCCTATCTTATTAGATACCCCTCGTCGTTGTTAGTAGATAGGAGGGTTGTTTCTTAGTAGATACCCCTTGTTGCTCTTAGTAGCACCACCCCGCCGAAGTCCTTAAAGCACCCCGTCGTTCTTAGTAGAGAGACCTCGCCTATCACAGTAGAAAGGCAAGGGGTCTCTTAGTAGAGAGGCGACCCTAAGTGAAGCTTTGCATTTTGAGGAGAAACAGAAGGTGTGCCGCACTTGCTTATTTTTGCGTTTTGGCTTTGTTACTCAGTGAGTTACAAAAGAGTGTTGAGAAGTAGTTATTGTCGGAATTTTTTTACTCCAAAATATAAAGTTCGGAAGGGGTTGTTCTTTTTAGAGCAGTGAGGTTTACATCGGCTCCTATGCGTATGCCATACTCTCCGAATGCCATTTCTACAGTTTTATAGGCAAGATCGGGGTGGTTATTGTCTTTGCTTAAGTGGCAAAGCCAAATGTTCTTCATATGTAAATCGAAGTTAGCAGCAAGAAAACTTGCCGTTTCGTTGTTGCACAAGTGACCGTGCCCATTCGTAATTCTTTCTTTAAGAAACTCAGGATAGTTGCCCCTTATTAGCATCTCTTTGTCGTAATTAGATTCTATTACAAGGTGGTTTGCTATGCGAATGTATTCGGCAACCTTGTCGGTAATTCTCCCTATGTCGGTGGCAAGCACACATTTATGTTCTTTGTATTGAACGAGATAGCCTACACAGTCGCTGGCATCGTGTGGTACATCGAAAGCTGTTATCTTAAAATCGCGAACCAAAACGGGTTGTTCTTTCTCTATTATTCTTCTTGAGGTATAAAGTTTTTCGTCAACAAAACGACTGTTGTCTATCCCTTTATGAACCGATTCGGTGGCGAAAATAGGAATGCCGTATTTCTCACCAAGACTTCCAACGGCTTTTATGTGGTCGGCGTGATCGTGAGTAATGAATACCGCCATTATCTCTTCTAAACCTATGTTGTTGTCTTTCAGAGCTTTTTTAATGGTTCGAAGACTTATTCCTGCATCTAATAATATGCCGTAATTATCCGTTCCCAGATAATAACAGTTACCACTACTTCCACTTGCAAGACTTAAGAATTTGAATGCCATTATTGATAATTGTAAATAAAAATTGCGCAAAGGTACAAAATATATACGAAAAAGTGTTATGATAGTATGTAAGTTCTATGTAATAATATTGAGATTCTAACGATTGATAGGTCTATACAACACCAAAGAGAGAATAAAGTTCGGATAATTAATTGTTCTTTGTTTTTTTTTTGTATATTTGCTGCTTTATTTATCCAGATTAGATATTAAAATAGAATATGATTATCATGAAAAAAATTCATCTTATTGTTTTAGTTTTATCTGTTCTTTGTTCTGTTAGCCTATCAGCGCAAGATAAAGTAACTGTTAAAGCTAAGGTAAATCAGGCTGATGAATTAGAGGTTGATGCAACCGGCGAACCCGTTTCTGTTGGAGACGACAGTGTTTTTCTTATTAAAGGAGGAACATCTCCTTACGGTTCTCCGAAGTGGGAAGTAGTAACTGGCGAAGAAGGCAAAACGCACAAAGTTACAGTATCAGACAGTAATAATTGTAGTGCTACAATTTTGGTAAATGTAGACGGCTTTTCAGATGTAGAAGAAATATCATTTGAAGAATCTGTTAATGCTTATCCAAATCCGACTACAGATATTGTAAATATACCTACTCCAAGCAATGAAGAGAGTGTAGCAATATACATCATTAATGCAGAAGGACGTGTTTTATTCAAGAAAAGCATTAAACCTACAGGTTCTACCTATACATTAACATTAGCTTCTTGCCCATCAGGAAGATATTTTATTCAGGTAGTGGGTGAAGCTACTAAAACATATTCCATAATTAAAAAATAAGCAACATAATGAAGAAAATAATTTATACCATATTAATAGCGTTTGTATCTTGTATTGGCGTGCAAGCACAAACTGTTATAAGTGCAGCGCAAAATGATTCTATATTTATAGAACTTGATGGATATAAACAAGGAGCAATAAACTGGTATAGGAGTTCAAATTTGTCAAGTTGGATAAATATTTCTAATCAAAAAGATAAAGAAAAGTTTTCTTATAAACTTACAACTCCTTTGTATTTCAGAGCGAGAATAGCCGATGGAACTTGCGAGCCAATCTATTCAGACACTATTCAGGCTAACATATCTCAGTCGTTCAAGGTATTTGGAGGTCATGGATATTGCGAAATAGCTCCTTTTGTAGCTTCTTCTGGTATTGCAATGTATGAAAATGGAGCTTTAAACTCGTGGGGTTATACAAATATGAAAGCTGTTTGGTTTATATATCAGAAACCCGGAACATATAATGTAAAAGGTGCTATGAAAGGTACTACCGGTGCTAAATATAATTTTAAGATGAATGTTTCACCATCTTATAGCGGACTTGATTTTGAAACAACAGACTTCCCCATTGCTTACACTGCAACAGCTAATGCCACAGATACAGTAGATCTTTTCACTGTTAAAATAAACAAAACAGGATACTATCGTTATGAAATGTCGGTTACAGAAGGTAATGTTTATAACTTTAGTTTATACTCATTTTTATTTAATACCAGTAGAGCTCCGGGCGAAAGTCCAGCGGCTAATACTACTAAATACTTATCGTCACCATCTGTACACTTAAGTTTTTCTACAACTGAGAATACTACAAAGACTTATGATTGGTTATATGAAGAAATTGTAGTTCCAGAAGGATATGATCCAACAGCTTCGTACTATATGTCGTTAGGATTTTATGCTGGATATATGGGTATTCAAACGAACTCAGATACAGAGAGAAGAGTATTGTTTTCTGTTTGGGATATTGTAGATACTGATAAATGGCCTAACGCTCCGAAAGAAGCTTTAGTTAGTCTTGTTGACAAAGCAGAGTATACTCAAGCTAATGGTTTTGGTAATGAAGGAACAGGAGGTCAATCGTATGTTGGCAAAGGCGATGTTAATACTTGGAAGACAGGTAAACCTGTGAAATTCTTAATGAACAATCGTCGTGTTGAGGGTATAATTTCTCCCGAAACTATAAAAGATGTTGCAAATAAAGGAGATAGTATCAAACATTCTATTATATCTGCATGGTATGATGCCGGAGAAGGTTGGCGCTATATAGCTTCTTGGAGAACCCCAAGAAAGCCTAATGATAAGGTTACTTTTGATGGATTTTATTCTTTCTTAGAGAACTATGGTTTTAGAAATGGACAAATCCCAAGAAAGGCTTACTACTATAATGCTTACGCTAAAGAATTAGGAATAGATGGAGAGTGGAAACACTTAAATAAAGTTTCGTACAGTAACACTGATGGTGCCGAAGGTCAGAGAATTGACTTCGAACAAGGTGTTGCTCCTGAAGACCCAACTAAGTTTTATATGTTATCGGGCGGTTATGGCAAAACTGTTAAACAAGCTAAGAATACAGTTGATTACGTGCCTGTGCAAAACTTTGAAACTCTTAAAAATTTAGACTTAACTCCTTTTGCTGAGCGAGTAACTCAAGCTCTCGAAACTGAGGCATTAAGAAATAATCTGACTTTTATTGATAAATCGGAATGGAAAGTTACTGCTAAATCTTCGGAAGAAACTACGGGTGAAAGTAGCGGTGCTAACGGTTTAGCTAAGTATATAATCGATGGAAATGATGATACTTATTGGCACTCTCAATGGCAAGGGGCAACAGCGCAATTCCCTCATTGGTTTGAAATTGATATGGCGGAAGAAAGAGATATTAGAGGTTTCAAATTTCTATCGAGTGTAGGAGAATCGAGATACCCTAAAAATACAATAATCAAAATGAAAGCTAACACAGGCGATGCTTGGACAACAGTTTGGGAAGGAACGATGCCTCTATCTCCCGAATTATTAATTCTTGACACTCCAGTAACTGGCTATCGTTATATGAGATTAGAAATTACTAATGGGTACTCAGGAGGAACTTTTACGAGACTTAACGAAATATACGCATTTTAATAAATAAATTATTTAATATGGATAACACAAAAAATATTGTAAAGCAATTTGCTCTTGAGGCAGAAGTGGAAAACATTCGTCCTTTGAAAATAGGATTTATTAATGATTCTTTTATTGTTGATACTAAAGGAGAGGGTGCTCCATCTTATTTTCTTCAAAAGATTAACCATAACATTTTCAAAGATGTTGCAGGTCTTCAACGTAATATACAGTTGGTAACAGATCATCTTCGTATGAAGTTGAAAGAAAGAGGAATAGAAGATGTTAGCCGTCGTGTACTTAAATTAGTGCCTACTAAAGATGGTGCTTTGTTTTATAAAGATGAAAATGGTGAGTACTGGCGTGTGTATATCAATATTGAAAGAACTAAAAGTTATGATGCTGTAACTCCCGAATCGGCAGAAACAGCGGGTGTGGCTTTTGGGGATTTTCAATGTATGTTGTCAGACATTGATACTACTCAATTAATCGAAACTATACCTAACTTCCATAATATGGAATTTCGTTTAGAAGAATTTCGTGAAGCAGTAAAAAACAATGCAGCTGGTCGTCTTGAAGCAACTCAGTGGATGGTAGACGAGATAGAAAAACGTGCAGAAGAAATGTGCGCTCCTGAACGTATGTTCCGTGAAGGAAAGTTAGCTAAACGTATCAATCACTGCGACACTAAGGTAAACAATATGTTGTTCGACGAAAACGACGAGGTTATCTGTATTGTAGACTTAGACACTGTTATGCCAGGATTTGTATTGTCTGACTTTGGTGACTTTATGAGAACTGCTGCTAACACTGGTGCTGAAGATGATGCAAATCTTGATAACATAAACGTAAACTTAGAAATATTTGAAGCTTACACTAAAGGTTATCTTTCTAAAGCATCTTTCTTGACAGATGTTGAACTTAATAACTTAGCTTTTGGAGCAAAACTATTAAGCTATATGCAAACTACTCGTTTCTTTACCGACTACTTGAATGGAGATACGTACTATAAAATTCAGTCGCCAGAACATAACTGGCAACGCACTAAAGCTCAATTCAAGCTTCTTCAAAGTCAAGAAGAAAATTTTGACAAGATGAAGGCTATAGTAGAAAAATATAAATAAGGCAGTTGTTAATTAATTTAATATTAAGGAGGTTGTGTCGGTGTAATATGGCACTCCTCCTTTTTTTCAATACAATTATGAATACTAAATACAACAAATATCTAATACTATCTATTTTATTTGCATTTACATTCTCTATTTCAGATGCTTTCAGTCAAATGCCTGAAAAATATATAGGTAATTGGATAAACGAAAAAAACAATAATTGGGAATATGGCTTCTTTGAAGATTTTGTTATTTTCAATTGTGATTATTGGACTTATGAGTCTGTCAAAGTTGATAATAAAGGGAAATTGCTTGTTACTCTACAGAAAGAGAGCGAAAAATTAGAATTGAAAATCTCTACCACTGATGATAAGCATATTAAGATAAAGTCGGGTAAAGGGAAAGACGAAAAGTTTGTTCTTATGGAAAAGGAATATCCCAATTACAAAAATAAAGACCTAATGTCTTTTCCAACTCCTGTATTCCGTTCAGATTCAGCAACCATTATCGGTTATTTTAGAAATATGGATAAAATTCCAGAAATATTTGCTGATAGACTAAGCTCATCTACATTTACCGTTGCAGTTCCTAATTTTCTACAAAGAGAAGAAGTTGATTACTCTACAACTATTGACTCTTCTGGTAGATTCAAAATAACATTCCCAATAATAGATTCTAATGAATTATTTGTTGATTGGCAGCGTACAAATCTTCAAGTTGTAGTAGAGCCTGGCGATGTTCTTTTCTTGTATGTAGATATGAACGACTTTGTTCCTCTGCGTGAAGATGGTGGATTTGAGGGTTACTTTAATCGCTCGAAGCAAGTTCTTTTTATGGGGAATAATGCAAGAGTTAATAACGAAATTATTAGATACAAAAGTTCTAATATCCACATAGATAGAGAAGGGTTTAAAGATGTAAGCGATATGGAATATTTGTACGCAGTAGAAGATGTGTACAATAGACGAATGCAAGTTCTAAATGAATATATAGAGCATAATCCAAACGTTTCAGAAAAGTTTAAGTTTTACAATAAGGAAAAAGAAAGATATAAATTTGCATCTGATTTAATGCAGCGTCGCTTTAATTCATATAGCAAAAAAGATAAAAGCCTTCAGGAGGGATATGTTGAATATGTTGAAAAAAATATCCCCTTAGATAACGAAGTTGTTTATTCTTTAATTCGTGATTTTTGTTCTTTTTTAAGCGATTACATTGGATATAAGGAAAGCATACAGTCTAATATGAGTAATATTTTTGATAATATTGAAGAACGATTATCAGATAATAATAATCTAACAGATGAACTAAAAGAGTTGCTTGCAAAGCATCGCAAATTGAGTGCGAAAATTGAATTAACAGACAACAAAGAACAATTAGCTCAAGAACTAAATGCTATAAATAAACAGTTATTCTCTAACAAAATATTTTTAGATGCAGCTGATGAACTAACCGCAGAAACATTGTTCGATTTAGAGATTGCTGATTCTCTTATCGAAAACCCTAATTTGCGAGAATTGTGGGCGGCAAACAGATATTATTATTGGTTCGATAATATTAGAAAACCATTGTCGACGTATCAACAAAATATCTTCAAAGAAAAGGTAAGTAATCCTTTTCTATACAACTATATAAACGATATTCAAAATCATTACGTAGATATTGTAAATAGTGATATTTATTATGAAGCAAGTCTTAAAAATGTAGATCATTTGAACGACTGTCAAGATGCTGATAAGTTATTTGAAGAGCTGATAAAAGATTATAAAGGTAAAGTTATTTATGTTGATTTCTGGGGAACTTGGTGTGGTCCTTGTCGTGAAAATATGAAAATAGCTAAAGAAGAGATAAAAGAACAGTTCAAAGATAAAGATGTTGTTTTTATGTATTTCGCAAATCGCTCTACTGAAATTTCGTGGAAAAACTTTATTAAAGAATTAAATCTAACTGGTGAGAATATTGTGCATTATCGCCTGCCAGCAGCACAGCAAGCAATAATCGAACAAAAGTTCTCTATAACAAGCTTTCCTACTTATATGTTAATCAACAAAAATGGAAACGTTGTTAATACAAATGCCGAACCTCCTCGTAATAGAGGTGAAGTGATAAAACAAATTAGTGAATTGTTGTAGCTCGTGAATATTAATTACAAATATAGATGATATGAAAATTTTCAAGTTAACATTTATCGCCCTTTTTGCCTGTTTATTTATGGCGTGTAATCAGGGCTCGGGAGAGAAAACTTCTGCCGACTGGAAAGCTCAGCACGTAGTTTTGATAGGTTTAGATGGCTGGACGGCTTCAAGTCTTAAACAAGCTGATATGCCTAATGTGAAAGAAATGATGCAAAACGGTTCTTATACTCTTAAAAAACGTTCGGCATTACCTTCTTCAAGTGCTATTAATTGGGCATCTATGTTTATGGGTGCTGGTCCTGAATTACACGGATATACTACTTGGGGTTCTACATCTCCCGAATTAGATCCTCGAGAAATAACACATTATGGAATGTTCCCAAGTGTATGGGGATTGTTGCGAGACCAATATCCCGATTCAAAGATTGGTTATTTTTATGAATGGGGAGGTTTAAGATATTTAGCTGAGATGAAAGCAATGAGTGTAGAAATGCAAAGCTCAGTGCCGGAAGACAGTGAAATAACAAAAACAGAGCAAACTATCATTAATGGTTGCAACTACATAAAAGAAGCTAAGCCTAATTTTATAGGAATACTTGTAGATGAACCAGACCATATTGGACACTCTAAAGGCTTTGATAGCATACCTTATATTGATTTACTACCTTTGTTAGACAAGTATGTTGGTCAGATTGTTGATGCTGTAAAAGAAGCTGGAATTTACGACGAAACAATTTTTATTGTTACTTCAGACCACGGAGGTATTCACAAAAATCATGGAGGCAAAACTATGAACGAAATGGAAACACCATTCATAGTATGTGGTAAAGGTGTAAAGAAAAACTATGAGTTCACAGAGAGTATGATGCAATACGACGTTGCTTCAACTATTGCTTATATGTTTAATATTGAACAACCTCAAGTATGGATTGGTAGACCTATGAGTCAGATATTTGAGTGAAGACAGGAGACTAAAAATAAAGGGTTCAAATCAATGACTTGAACCCTTTATTTTTGTTTTTATTTTATCTTAAAACTCTGCGTTGTTTGGAGTTCTTGGGAAAGGTATAACATCACGAATGTTAGTCATACCAGTGATAAACAATACTAATCTTTCAAAACCAAGACCGAAACCTGAGTGAGGAGCAGTACCAAAACGGCGAGTATCTAAATACCACCAAAGGCTATCCATCGACATATTAAGCTCGTTAACACGAGTCATAAGTTTGTCGTAGTCAGACTCACGCTCCGAACCTCCGATGATTTCACCTATGCGAGGGAACAATACGTCCATTCCTCTAACAGTTTTACCATCTTCGTTTTGTTTCATATAGAATGACTTAATCTCTTTAGGATAGTCGGTTAAGATAACAGGGCGTTTGAAGTGTTCTTCCACAAGAAATCTTTCGTGTTCCGATTGTAAGTCGGCACCCCAATAAACAGGGAACTCAAATTTCTTGCCGCTCTTTTCTAATATTTCTACTCCTTCAGTATAGGTTAGACGCACGAAATCGTTATTTACAACAAAGTTTAATCGTTCAATAAGTTCATTGTCGTACATCTTATCAAGGAATGCAATATCATCTTTACAGTGTGTCATTGCATACGATATAACGTATTTAAGGAAATCTTCAGCAAGATCCATATTGTCGTTGATATCATAGAAAGCAACTTCGGGCTCTATCATCCAAAACTCAGCAAGGTGACGAGGAGTGTTAGAGTTCTCGGCACGGAACGTTGGTCCAAAAGTGTAAATACCACCTAAAGCCATAGCTCCAAGCTCACCTTCCAATTGTCCTGATACAGTAAGATTTGTAGAACGACCAAAGAAGTCTTTAGTATAATCAATCTTTCCTTCTTCTGTTTTAGGAGTATTATCCATATCTAAGGTTGTAACCTGAAACATAGAACCAGCACCTTCAGCATCTGAAGCCGTAATTATTGGACTATGGAAATAATAAAAGCCTTGTTTGTTAAAGTATTCGTGAATAGCAAATGCTAAGTGGTGACGAATACGAAGTACAGCTCCGAAAGTATTTGTACGAGGACGAAGGTGTGCTATTTCTCTTAAAAATTCCAGCGAGTGTCCTTTCTTTTGAAGAGGGTAAGTAGCAGGGTCAGCAGCTCCATATATTTCTATGTCGGTAGCTTGTATCTCAGCCGATTGTCCTTGTCCTTGAGATTCTACTAATAATCCGTTTGCTCTTATACAAGCTCCAGTTGTAATAGGTTTAAGAAAATCGTCGCCAAACTTCTCAATATCTACAACTACTTGTATATTATTAATAGTTGATCCATCATTAAGAGCAATAAAAGCTACGTGTTTGTTACCGCGTCGGGTTCTTACCCAACCTTTAACGCAAACCTCTTTGTTAAATTCGGAGGTACTTAATAAATCGACTATCTTAGTTCTTTTCATTGTATTTATATTTATTCAAATGCACCCATACGAAGCATTGATACTTCTTTTTCACTTAAAAATCTCCACTTACCTCTTTTAAGATTCTTTTTTGTAAGTCCTGCAAAGTATACGCGATCTAATCTCATAACTTTGTAGCCTAAAGATTCAAACATACGACGTACAATTCTGTTTTTACCTGAATGTATTTCTATGCCAACCTGATCTTTGCCTTCTTCGCCTACATAGCTTATCGCATCGGCGTGTATTTCGCCATCATCAAGAGTTATACCGTCGGCTAATTTTTGCATATCCTCTACTTCAACGTCTTTATCTAACCATACGTGATATATTTTCTTCTTTAAGAACTTAGGGTGAGTAAGTTTAGAAGCAAGATCGCCATCGTTTGTTAGAAGAAGAACTCCAGTAGTATTACGGTCTAATCTGCCTACAGGGAAAATACGTTCGTGGCACGCATTCTTTACTAAGTCCATAACGGTAAGTCTTTCTTGAGGGTCGTCGGCAGTAGTAACACAGTTTTTAGGTTTGTTCAATAAAACATAAACTTTATGCTCTAATTGAATTGGTTTCTCTTGGAAAGAAACTACATCAGAGCGTTTTACTTTAGTTCCTAATTCGGTTACCACCTCATCGTTTACCTTAACAACTCCAGCCTTGATAAAGTCATCAGCCTCTCTTCTTGAACAAACACCTGCATTAGCAAGATATTTATTAAGACGAAGCAATTCATCTGGGTCGAAGTTTTCTTCTCTGTATTTTAATTGTTTTTGTAAGCTGTATTTAGCGTTAGGGTTGTAGCTGCCTCTGTTGTCTCCTTGTTGAGGTCTGCCGCCACCATTTGGTCTGCTATAGTTTCTGTTGTAGCCACCGCCACCATTATTATTATAATTATTATAGCCGCCACCTCTGTTATTGTTATAGCCATTATCACCTCTGTTATCACGATCGTAGCCACCGCCATTGTAACGTCTGTCTCCATTGTTGTTATTATAGCTGTTTCCACCTCCATAATTTCCACCGTAATTATTGTTACGAGAAGAAGATTCACCTACTCTTGGTCTTCTTTTGCGAATGCCGCCATCTTCAGAACTTGCAAGTGGACGTTGTTGTTCGTAAGAACGCTGAGGACGATCGTAGTTGCCGCCACTGTATTGGTCGTAAGAGCGTTGAGGACGGTTGTATCCGCCGCCTTGCGAGTTGTAAGGACGTTGAGGGCGATCGTAATTGTTGTTACGCGGTCTGTCGTTACCTCTGTCAGGTCTTCCGTAGTTTCCTCCTTGGTTGTTGTAGCCGTAGTCATTACGGTCTGAATTGTAAGATCTTCTCTCCCGAGAATCACTGTTGTCATACCTGCCTTCGTTAGAACGAGGCGTCCAATCATCGTTGATCATTTTGTTTGGATAAATTTAAGTTGAAAAAATAAGTTGAAATTAATAATTATAGTCCTGTGTAAGTGTGAGGATTTATTTTTCTTAGTTCCTCTTTTACACTTTCATTTACATTTAAGTTGTTAATAAACACATTGATAGACTCTTCTGTGATATGTTCGTTTTTACGAGTTAGAGCCTTTAATGCTTCATAAGGCTCGGGATAGCCTTCTCTTCTTAATATAGTTTGTATGCCTTCAGCTACCACAGCCCAAGCATTTTCTAAATCTCTATCTATTGCGTCTTTATTAAGTAATAGTTTTCCTAAACCTTTTTGTAAGCTACTTAATGAAATTAATATATGTGCGAAAGGCACACCTACGTTGCGTAATACGGTAGAGTCAGTTAAGTCTCTTTGCAATCTTGATATAGGTAATTTAGCAGCTAAATGTTCTAAAATGGCATTAGCTATACCTAAATTTCCTTCAGCATTTTCAAAATCTATAGGATTAACTTTGTGAGGCATAGCAGATGAACCCACTTCTCCGGCTTTAATCTTCTGTTTGAAATATTCCATAGATATATATTGCCAGAAGTCTTTAGCTAAATCGAGCAAGATTGTGTCTATGCGTTTCATTGCATCGAATAATGCAGCCAGATTATCATAATTGGATATTTGTGTAGTGTATTCTTCTCTTACTAATCCTAATTTACTACTTACGAACTCATTTCCGAATTTTTTCCAGTCGATATTAGGATAAGCCACTTTATGAGCATTGTAGTTCCCGGTAGCACCTCCAAATTTAGCAGATAGTGGCACTGCTTTTATTTGTTCTAATTGTTTTTCTAAACGGCTAACAAACACTTCTATTTCTTTACCCAATCGAGTAGGAGAAGCAGGTTGTCCGTGAGTTTTAGCCAACATAGAAATATCTTTCCACTCTTTGCTATAAGCCTTTAGAATATCGATAATAGCAGTTAAAGCAGGATAATAATCGTTGTTCAGAGCATCTTTTATAGATAAAGGTACTGAAGTGTTATTTATATCCTGAGATGTTAGTCCGAAATGAATAAACTCTTTATATTCACTTAGATTTAATTTGTCGAATTGTTCTTTGATGAAATATTCAACGGCTTTAACGTCGTGGTTAGTAACTTTTTCGATATCCTTAATAGCTTGTGCATCAGATAATGAAAAAGAGCGATAAATATCTCTTAGTGTTTCAAATAAATCAGAAGAGTTTAACTTTTCTAATTGAGGGATAGGGATTTCACACAAAGAAATGAAATACTCTATTTCTACTTGAACTCTGTATTTTATGAGTGCATACTCAGAAAAGTATAATGATAAAGACTTAGTTTTGTCTCGATATCTACCATCAACGGGAGAAATCGCAGTTAATACATTTAATTCCATATTTTTTAAGAAAGCTTTCGATAATTTCTCTCGGCAAAGGTAGTGTTTATTTTTAGAACAAAGGTAAAGGTTAATATTATTATTTGATAATTCGCTGAAGAAATCAGTTCAGAACACCAGTGCGATGATGTCCTGAACTAATTTTTAAGCTATTACTCTCCTCTTAATGTTGTAATTTGTTTCTCCGCTTCGTCATTTAAGGCTTTTGCCTTTTTCTCCGCTTCTTCTTTCAGCTTTTTAGCTGCAGACTCGGCAGTTTTAACGGCAGCAATTTTAGCTAAAGCGTTAGATGTTTTATTCGCTTCATCAATAAGTTTCTGACCTTGCTTTTCAGCTTCGGCAACTAACTTGTCGCCTGTTTCTTTAGCCGTATTGCGAATCTTTTCTATTTGTTCGTCGATGTTTTCATTAACCTTATTACTAATATCTTCTTTTGTAGAGTCTACAGTTTTATCAGTACCTATTAAAGAATTAACCAAATTACCTACAGCTTGGCTTGCAGCATCTTTTGTGTCTATTGATATTTTAGGTTGTGTAAAAGTACCTCCTATTTTAAGACTTACGTTCTTAAGATAATTGTTTGACAATTTATCTGCTAAATCTATTTTAGCCACATAGTCTATAGATTGGTCTAATCCTGTAGAACCCGCGAGATTCATATTGCCACCGCCAAACTTAACATCGAAAGGCTTAGTGTTAACTCGTCCATCGTCAACTGTAAAAGGAAGATTAAGATCCTTGATTTTCAAATCTTTAAGTGATTCGTTCTTCAATGCTGAAGCTATGCCATCTAAAGCAGGTATATTATTTACTTCTACATTTGAAGACTGCAACAGACCGCTTGCGGTTAAAGTAGCGAGGTCGGGCATAAAATTTTCACCTAAAGTGGTGTTTAACTTGAAGTTTGTAGAGTAACTGCCTAACATATTTTCAAATATAGGAGCCATCTTTTGAATAGTAGCAAAAGTAGAGAATGTTTGAGCAAACGAGGCATTCTTAATGTTTAAGTCCATCGACACATCGGGCTTTTTGCTGTCTTTGCTTGTGTCGTAATATCCGTTTACATTCATCTGACCACCAAGAGCATTAACCGAAAGGTTTTTGAAATCAACCTTGCCATCTTTAACCATTATCTGTCCTACTACATTTGTCATATCAAGATTGTCAAATATAACTTGTTTGAAGTTTCCACTTAAATTGAAGTTTATATTTTTAGGGATTTCGATAATTCCTATAGATGCTGTGTCGGCGGTAGTTTCTGTAGTTGTGTCTTCCGACATAAAATCGTTTAAGTTAAGGTAATTAGAACTCACGGTAAGATTACCTTTTAGAGTTTCATCTTTCATAAAGAAAGGAATAAAGTTTTCTAATTTACCTTTAGCTGCGATGTCATTTTTACCTATATTTACCGACAATTCACTTAAATCTACATAGCGAGGAGAAAATCCTAAATTAGCATTTTGTATCTGAATATCGTCCATATCTTCAGATTTAACAAGCATATCCTTTATGTTAAGATTGCCGTCTGCCTCTACCTTGTCGTATTGTTCCTTTTCTATATACGACATACGAGTGGCAAGTTTAAGATTAGCGTCTAAACTTCCGCTTAATTCCATATCTTCAAGAGGATAAATTTCTTTAATCATTCCAAGATTAAGTTTTCCAATAGCCGACATATTAATATTCATATCGCTTACAGGGTTACTTACTTGTAAAGTAACATCGAAAGGATTACCTCCCATTTCGAAGTGGAATTTAGATATATCCAACTTAGTATTGTCGGCCGAACCTCCTTTGCTTTGAGCGCGTAAGTCGGCATTGATATTAGTTACCGATTTAGGCATTCCAGGATATTGGAACATAGCATTAGCCACATTAAGTTTAATGTCGAATGCAGGCAAGTTATCATCTTTCATTGTTCCTTTAAGAGTAGCATCTAAAGAGGCTTGTCCGGAAGTTTTCAAATCCTTAAAGTCTTTTGCATATATTGCAGGAATCATAGAAAGCAGATCTTTGAATTGAGTAGACGGAGCATTAAGTTTTAAATCCATATCTATACTTTCGTCTTCTTGCATAGCCGCCCAACCATCAATGTTTGCTTTTATTTCATTTATCTGAATATTATTATCAGCAAGAGTAAACTTCATATTTTTAAGGTCGGCATTTACATCTATCTTAGCATTAACTTTAGCTTTAGAAATATAAGGTATCTTATCCATTAGAAAAGACAAGGCATCGATTGATAAATTAGTTTTTAGGGTAGTTTCATCGGCAGTCATATCTCCCGAAAGGTCAATGTTGATACCTTTTACCTCAGCCAACATATTAGACGATCTATCGTCGTAAACAACATCAACATTGTTTATAGCAAGCTTTTTAAGTAGAAGCTTAAATTCAGAAACCTCTTCAATAGCTTCCTCAACAACTTCATCGTCGTCGCCGCTTGGAACTATATCCCAGTTAGCCTTACCTTCTTCTAAAACTATAGCGTGTAGTTTGGCATTGTCTAATCCAACCTTAATAATTTCATATCCCGAATCGTTAAACAAGCTTTTAACATTAACAGTAGCTGTTATGTTTTTAGCAAGAAGAAGAGTGTCTCCTTCAAATTCGTTAATGCCAGCGATATAGAAATTCTCTAAAGAAACGGTTGCATTAGGAAAGTTTTTGAAGAAGTTAAGACCTAAGTTGTCGAAATTAATCTCGGCGTTCATAGACTTATTGATTTCTTTTTTAGCAACCTCTAATATCTTTCCTTTGAAAGCGAAAGGGAGGATAATCAATGTTAATAATACAACTGCAATAATAATTGCAATAATAGATAAAACCTTTTTCATTACAAATAAATGTTTGTTAATTAATTTGGTGTAAAGGTAGATGATAATTTTAAAAAACGAAAGGCTGCAAGATAGTCTTACAGCCTTCTGTTATATAAAATTAATAATTTAGTCTACTTTAATGTCTTTATTAACATTTTTGTAACCAACCAAAGCATAGTAAAGAATGTAAGCAAATAAAGCAAATACAATCCAGTAGCTTTGCATATAAGAGAACATATCAGCAAGAGCACCTTGTACAGCAGGGAATATACCACCGCCAACTACCATTACCATAAATACTCCTGAGCCGATAGCAGTATATTTTCCTAATCCTTCTACTGCTAAGTTGAAGATAACACCCCACATTACAGAAGTACAAAGACCGCCTAATACAAGAAGCATAACACTCATAGGAACACTTGTCATACCGAAAGATAGTGTGCTACCGATAAATACAGGCATTTGTACTGTGTTTTCTGGATTGTAAGCTAATATAGCAACTGTTACTAATGCTAAACCAGCAGCCGAAACAGTAGTTAACATAGCTCTACTTGACACTTTACCTCCGATAGAAGCGCCAACAAAACGACCAATCATCATTAAGAACCAGTAAGTTCCAACGATAGTTCCAGCAGCTCCAGCGTCCATAGCGAAACCTCCTTTATCAACAGAGCTTGTTAAATATAGGTTTACGATATTAGGAATACCTAATTCAATTCCGATATAAGCGAAGATACATAATATACCTAAAACATAATGACGGAATTTGAAAAGAGTAGCGTAAGAAACAGGCTCTTCTTTGATTCCTTTAGCTTCTTTTTCTCTACGGGCTTCTAATATTGGCTCGGGAATTTTAGAAAGAGCTAAGATAACAAATGCAGCAGCGAATATACCCATTGCGATAAATAATGCAGGGTTAGCATCTTGTATAGTTGCATTTGCAGCTTGTCCCATTAAAGTACCCACAAGTACAGGAACGATAGTAGCCATTAAAGAGTTGAAAGTTCCACCAATCTGAATGTATTGGTTTCCTTTGTTACCACCACCGCCAAGAGTATTTAATAAAGGATTAACTACTGTATTTAACATACACATAGAGAAACCTGCAACGAATGCTCCTGTTAAATATATACCAAAACTTCCGAATACTCCAGAAAGGAATTGAATACCAACACCTACAAATCCAACAGCAACAGCAGCTAAAGCTGTTGGTTTATAACCATATTTGTTAAGTAAGTTACCTGCAGGAATACCCATAAAGGCATAAGCTAAGAAGTTGGCAAGGTTACCTAAGGTAGCCATAAAGTTAGAAGCACCAAACTGTGCCTTAACGATAACTCCCATAGGGTTAGCTAAACCAGTTACGAACGATATCATCCCGAATAGGAGGATACAAATAATAATTGCAGCAGCATTGCCGCTTTGTTTTTGTGTACTCATAGAGATTAATTTAGATTATTAATAATTCATTTAAATTTCACAAATAATTTAATTGTCTGCAAATATAAAACTAAAAATCGTATAAATGCAATTTACAACTATCTTTAGTTGAAAAAATATAAAAAATAGTTGTTATAATTTGTTTAGTTCTGCATTTGCCTTGTTTATTGCATCGGATGCCGACACTTCTTTTAAGTTCTTTTCTTCAAATGCCGAGAGTATTTTGTTTAGCTTATCAAGTTTAGCCTTATTATTTTCTTTAGTAAATTTCTCCCTCAATATTCTCACTTTTTCGTAGGCTTGAATACCTTCTATTAATTTTTCCATACGAATAGATGAACGACCGTTTGGATATACAAAGAAACAATCGCCTGCTCCAAATGCAGTGAAACGAGTATCTACTAAAGGGTCTTTTACCCAACTGCTGTAAGCCCAACGCAAATATCCATCATATCCTTTGTTGGCAGCATACCAGCCATACCAAGCCGATTCGGCAGGAGGAGAGAATGTAAATGAATTAGGATATGCTTCGGAGCAACAGGTGTAAATGGTGCTTTTCTTGCCTTCATTCTTTCTCTTTTCTAATACATCAGGAGGGAAGTTTTGACGTAAAGCTATGCAGTAATCGTATAAATCATCTACTAACTCGGCGTGATAATTGCCAGCTAAAGATACCTTGTAGTTAGGGTCAGCCTTTTTAATTAGCTTTATTACTTGTTGCATACTTTTCATCGGTCTTTCGTCCATAGCAATAGTGGTTATATCGAACCAACCTTTAGCCTTCAAGTGAGATGCAAAATCGATTAAAAAAGGGAGCCAATAGTCGTCAAACTCTTTTGTTCCAGGATTAGCTTTAGTTTTTTTAAGTTGGTCAGATGCTTGGTCGAAATATTGAAAAGATAAATCCCAAGGTATCAGGGTGTAACAGTTTATCTGTTGGTCTATACCTACAGACATCATATACTCTACCCATTTGTCTAATACAGAATAATCGTATTGCCATGAACCATCGAGTTTTTTAATTCTCATTACCATGCTTTCAAAGTAGTCGTAAGTTTGTGCATTCCAAGGTTTGTGCATTATGCTTGTTGTGATAATCTTTTGTCCGGCATCAGCAAGAATCTTCATTACTGGTCGCATTAACTCTAAATGCTCTTCGCTCCACAAAGGAACATTATGGTAACGAGCAACAGAAAAAGGATTTTGCCACAAATCTAAATGGAAAGCCCAGTCTTTAGGCTCTGGAAGAATTTTATCTTGTACTTTTATCTCGAAAGGCAAGTTGCTTAATTCTGAATTGTTGAAACTAAGAACTCCTTTGTATGTTCCAGCTTTTGCATCTTGAGGTATTTTTATCTTCACCCAAAAAGGTCTAACCTCGTTAGCGTTTATATTTACAGAAGGCTTAATGTCTATAACGTCGGCAACCAAAAGAGAATCAAACTTAGTAGGGTCGGGTCTGTGTCCGCAAGTTCCATTTTTATTCTTGTTAAGCTCGTCGGTTACTACAAACCTAACAGCACTAATTTGTAAGTTTTCATCGGGGATTTTGATGTTTTTTGATATAGAAACATTATTGACATTTGCTTTAATTTCGCCTAAATCTTTTTTAGTCCAGATAACAGCTTGTAGGTTTACAGCCTCTCCTTTCCAAGCAGTAGTTTTCCACACTTTGGCAGGTTTTACTGTTGGAGGAACATTCTTTTCAAATCTTATATCCGAAGAAACCCAACCATAGTTGAGATCGTTTTTTACGTTAGACCATAAAGAATCGTAGCTTACGTCAGTAAATTCATATTCTTCATAATCTTGAGAAAATAAGTTTGCAGAAAAAGAGAATGCAAACACTAAAAAAATAGATAATAACTTATTCATAAGGGAAATTTTTAGCGCAAACATAATACAAATTAAACATAAAGTCAAGAGCTTTTAAGGCTTTTTTGCGTGAAGCACACAGGAAAGTTAAAAGATAAAAACTAAAAGATAAAAGTTGGCGCAAGGCGGCGACGTACCTTATAACCGTAGGCAACACTTCAGCAGAATCCATTTCATACTTTGAAACGAATTGTTTCGGACAATTAAAACAACCTGTTTCGCACTTCGGCATAATTCGTTTCATATTGATGAAATTACCTGTTTCATATAGGAGAAACGCTTTGTTTCATACTATTGAAACTGCTCGTTTCAAACGATTGAAACGTTTTTAGAAGTAGAGGCGCGGCTCGCAATTCCTCTACTGTGCATTGCGATTGGCTTCGCTTTGCGCTAACTTTCAACTTTTATCTTTTAGTTTTTATCTCTACTTGCGCGTACAGAGAGTTTTATTTTTCGTCTAAAACTTAAACCGTTTCTTAAATTAATGTTGTTTTTTTATAATTATACAGTTTATAATGAATAAATTTTGTTGTTCTTAAATTTATCCTTAAATTTGGCTTCGATTTTATCTTTTATGTTCCGTTTGGGGACTTGATATGTAATTTAAATTCAATTTATCTATAAATGAAAACACTTGTTTTATCTATTGTTTTTGTGTTTGTAGCCAATATGTTTGGCTCGACAAATGCGTTCGCAGATTCAGATTCTAAGGTAGAAGACTACCTAACTCTTACCAAAGATGGTGCTTGGTGTTGGTTTGCCGACCCCAGAGCCGTGTATTACGAAGGAGAGAAAAAGCAAACTTATATTGCTTGGGTTAACAGTCAAGGAGATATAATGATAGCTTCTTTCAATCATGACACAAATGAGTATCAGGAAAAATTAATTCATTCTAAACTTGAAATTGACGACCACGATGCGCCTACTATATTAATAAGAAACGATGGGCGTATAATGGTGTTTTACTCAAAGCACCAATCGGCAGGACCTATGCAAAGAGTTATATCTACTAATCCAGAAGATATAAGTTCATTTTCAACTTCATATACTTGGGGAACAAATGTTAGTTATCCTAATCCTTTTCAGGTAGGAGATAGTATTTGCCTTTTGTATAGAGGTATAAATTGGCACCCTACTATTGCAGTTTCTAAAGATAATGGTCTTACATTTACCGACGTTAGACAATTAGTACTTAATGGAGGTGATCGCCCTTACGCTCGCTACTGTCAAGGTGCTGATGGAAGTATTCACGTTGCGGTAACAACAGGACACCCTCGTAATGAATCTAAAAACCAAATATTCTATTTCAAATTAAAAGATAATAAGTTTTATAGAGCTGATGGTTCTTTAATTAAAGAATTTACAACTGAAGGTATAAATTTAGGAGGTAAAGGAAACAATACAGGAGTAGGAAGCGAAGCCGAAATTGTTTATGATGGAACTTCAAATGGAAGAGGTTGGATATGGGATATAACTATTGACCCGGAAACACAAAACCCAGTAATGGTTTATGCGTCTTTCCCTACGGAAAGTGATCACCGATATAATTATGCTTATTGGGACGGAACTGAATGGGTGAATAAAGAAATAGTAAGATCGGGTAAATGGTTCCCTCAAACTGCAACTGGAGTAACAGAGGCTGAGCCTCATTATTCAGGAGGTATATCAATGGACTATAATAATCCTTCAGTAGTTTATCTGTCTAAACAAGTTAACGATGTATTTGAGATTTATAAATACGAAACCGACGACAAGGGAAAAACGTGGACTACTACTCCTATTACAGAAAACACTCCAAGTGGCATAGTAAACGCACGTCCTATCGTTCCTCGCAATCATAAGGAGGGTTTCTTCGATGTTATATGGATGAGGGGTACTTATACTTATTATTATCAAAAGTATAATACAGCTCTTGTTTTCTTGGGTAATAAAACCGACAATATAAATAGTATATCGTTAGATAAAGCAGAATTATCACTAACTATAGGAGATAAGGAAACTCTTACAGCTTCTTTATTGCCTATTACTTCAAACAACACATTAAAGTGGACTTCTTCTAATCCAAGTGTAGCTACTGTAGAAAATGGAATAATAGAAGGTGTATCAGTGGGTAGTGCCGATATTACAGTGGAAACAGTTAATGGAAAAACGGCTGTGTGTTCGGTAACTGTTAACGAAAGAACTTTTCTTACAGAGGCTTTCTTCGACTTTGGAACTACGGTATCTTCCGTTGCAACAGGTGCGATAAGAATTTCAGAAAACGATATGTTGAGCGGTTCGTATGGTTGGCTTACTAAAGTCGACACAAGAAGTCGTTCGATTACCGATAAAGAAAAAAGAGACTTTGCATTGAGTACTGCTGTGGGTATATTCAGAGTATATATGGTAAATGGTTCGTACAATGTAAAGGTTATGCAAGGAGACAATGATTATGCTCACGACAATATGCGTACTACTGTAAATGGAGAAATAAAAATCAATTCTGTTTCTGCTGCAAAAGGAGAATTTGTAGTCTCTGATTTTGAGGTTAAAGTAGAAGATAATTTAATGGAGTTTAAGTTTTCAGACGAGGGCGGAAGTGATGCTAATTGGGTGTTAAATTCTATTAGAATTGAACCTAAACCTAATTCTATAAAGAATATTGAGATAGGTGATTTGCTTCAACCAGGTACGTCTGTTACTGTATTTAATCTTTTAGGAATAAAAATAGGAGAATACATTTTAGAAAGCAACGACTTAATATCTTTTTTGAAAGGGAAACAAATACCAGAGGGAACGTATATCGTATCTCTAAATAAAGAGAACACAAATAAAGTGCTTAAATTGCAAATAGATAAGTAACCTTACGGAAGTTGGCACTCGCTAATAAAATAATTAAACATTAAAATTATATAAGATGAGAAAAACAATTTATTTATGTTTTGCATTACTATCTGTTTGTTTCTTTAGCTTACAGGGAGTTGCGCAAACAAGTATCGTTCTTGCAAATAGTTCAACGAATTATGACAGAACAGATGAAATGGTAGAAGTGGCTTTAGAGCCTACTGTCTATGAGTCGTTATCAACATTAGCATTGTTTGATGAGGATAATAATCCTGTAGTATATCAAAAATTACCTTATGATAATAAGATAATTTTTCAAGCTACACTAAGCAAAGGTGCAACAAAAACGTATACTCTTAAAACGGGTACACCAGCTACGGCTACCGAAGTTAAAACTTATGCGGCTGTAATGAAACCAAACTCTCGAGGAGATATAGCTTGGGAAAATGATCGCGCGGCTTATCGTATGTATAGCAGAACATTATTAAACTCAGAACCAAATTCGGCTAATGGGGTCGATTTGTGGGTTAAGAAAGTATCTACTCCTATAGTTGAAAAGATGTATACTTATGCAGATTATCACTCAGAACAAGTTGAAGGAGTTGATGCTTATTCAGTTGGCGGAAAAACTTTAGGCGCAGGTGGTGTTGTTGCTTTAATTGATGGTAAATTATGGTTACACGACCCTTATGATGAATGTGAAATTATAGCTAACGGTCCGCTACGTTCCGAATTTATCCTAAAATATAATAAGGTAGAAATAGCAGGAGACTATTATACAAAAACAGTTCGCATAACAACTAATGCTAACGGACTATTAAACAAAGCGGTTGTTAAATTCGAAGGTAGAATTAAACCTATGAAAATTGCAGCTGGTATATTCTTACATACAAATACTAAAGGTGAGCAATATACATCAGAAGCTAATATAATGGGATATTCCGAAAACAAGAGTGAAGGAAATGTAACATCTACAGGTGCTCGTTTCTTTGAGGGTGTTTATATGCCGGGAACAACAGCAATAACTACTATTAATAACCAAAGTATAATATCAAGTGATTATGCGGTAGGTTCTGAATTTACTTATTACTTCGGTGGAGGTTGGAACATTTTCCCTGGAGATTGTTCTACTAATCAAGATTGGTTTGATGCATTAAAGAAATTCAAATACACAATATCTAATCCGCTTCTTCCTGTCGACTACACAAAACTTCCGTCTAAAAAAGAAGTATTGAATGAGGGTATTAGAGCTAATGGATATTGGATAGGTAAAAACGCAACAAGTCCAGGTAATAAACTTTGGGCTCGTTCGGTTTATAATATGGCTAATATCGATTTCTATAAAGTTTATCCTGATTATAAATATCTTCAATATGCAAATTTATGGGCTTCTACTAACGGTTGGACTATTAGCGGTGGACCTTCAACTAAAGACGCAGATAACCATACTGCTGGTCAAACATATATCGACTTGTATTGGTTAGATGACGTTAAAGATCCTACAAAGATTAAAGCTATCAAAGAGGCTATAGATTATCGCATTGCTAATAATACAGCATCTGATGATTGGTGGTGGATAGATGCTATGTTAATGGCTATGCCTACTATAGTTCGCTTAGGTGTAGAGTATAACGATACTAAATATTATGATAAGATGTATGCTCTATTTGCAAATATAAGAGATAAGTTAGTTGTAAATGCTTCTCATGCAGATATGTGGCCTACAGAATATCGTACAAAATATGGAGCAGGCCCTATCCTTACAGGATTTGAAGATTACGAAGGTCTTTACGACAAAACAGATCATTTTTGGTGTCGCGACTGGGGATTCCAACAAAACGTACCACCTAAAAAAGACCCAAATGCATCATGGAGTGCCGATGTTCCTGATACATCTCCTAACGGAAAGAAGATATTTTGGTCTCGTGGTAATGGTTGGGTAATTGCAGCTATGGCTCGCACTCTTCAATATTTGCCAACTACAGATGCTCATAGAGATGAGTATATAGCAATACTTACAGAAATGGCGGCTGCACTAAAAGATTGCCAACGTGAAGACGGTTTCTGGAATATGAATCTTGCAGACGACCAACATTTCCCTGGACAAGAAACCAGCGGTACAGCTTTATTTACTTATGGTATTGCATGGGGTATCAATAATGGCTTTTTAGACAAAGAAACATATTACCCAGTTGTGGCTAAGGGTTGGAACGGATTATGTAGAGATGCTTTGGCTACAAGTGGTTTGTTAAGTAAAGTGCAAAATGTAGGCGAAGGTCCTATTGCAACAAGTCGTTTAGCAAGTAATATCGACTTTGGAGTAGGGGCATTCCTTTTGGCTGCAAGTGAAGTTGTTAAATTAGCTGATGGTGAAATGCCTGAGCCTCCTGAAAAGCCAGCGGCATCTATCTCTTCTGTAACAATTCAAGATCAATATAAAAGAATAGTCGTGAAATTCGATCAAGACTTAGACAAAACATCTGCTGTTGATAAAAATAATTATTCATTAAATGGACCAGCTAATCTAACAGTGTCTAAAGTAATGATGTCTGGAAATAATGGCGTAATCATATACTTTAATGAAAGTATAGATTATGGTAAATATACATTAGTAGTAAACGATGTTGCAACTCAAACCGGTGCTGTCATTAATGGCGGCAGCATCGTGTTTGTTCATACTGTGCCTCTATCTAATCCTCAAACAGAAATTGTTATCACAGCTATTGCTTCTCAATCTGGAAACCCTCCTGCAAACGTTATGGATAATAAATTGAGTACTCGTTGGGCTCAACAAGGAAGAAGCAACCAATGGATTAAATTCGATATGAACGAAGATGTTTATGTTGAGGCTGTTGATATTGCTTTCTTTAAGGGTACTGTTCGTAGAACTTTTTTTAATATAGAATCATCTTCAGACGATGCGGTGTATACTCCTGTGCTTTCTGATTTAGAGGGTAGTGGATTGACAGACGAAATGGAGCGATATGCTTTTGATAAAATTAAGGCAAGATATATAAAGATTGTTTGTAATAGTAACTCTGCTGCCGTTTCGGGTGCCGAATCTGAACACTGGAATAGTGTTACGGAGGTAAGAATAAGATACACTAAAATCTCAAATATAAATAATGTAACAAATACACAAAAACAAATTTCAATTTATCCCAATCCTGTAACTGATGGAAGTTTTACAATTCAAGTAGCCGACAATGATGAAGTAAGTGTTGGCATATATGACACTAAAGGCAGTTTATTATTCAAAAAAACAATTACTCCTATTGATGGAAAAATAGATATTAATAATCTTAATTTATCTTCAGGCAATTATATCTTGGCCGTTGACGACAATAAATCGGAAATAATTAATAAGCCATTTATAGTAAAATAATATTCAACCATGAATTCAATTTATCTAAAGGGTAGGTTAGTCTTACTCTTACTTTTTTTATTATCTTTTTCTGCTCAAGCGGAAGAGGTTGTAGCTTCTGCAGATGCTTACGTTCGTGATCATTCAGACTTTAAAGACACTAACTTCGGTTCTGAAGACAAGCTTATAGTTAAGGGTGATGCTTCTGAATATAAAAGAGAAGCATATATTAAATTTGATTTATCGACTGTAGACTTTTCTAATTATAATGATATTCAGCTAAAACTTAATGTTAAACGCGCAAATACAGATGTGCCACTTATAGAGTGGATTATAAACGAAACTTCTAACGAGTGGACAGAAGCAGGTATCACTTGGAACAATAAACCTGTAGCGTTAAAAGAAATTACATCATCTAAAGGTGTTGCTACTGGTGAATTTGTAACCTTTGATATATCAGACTATGTGCTTGCTAAAATAGCTAATAGAGAAACAACAGTTTCTGTACATATAGCAAGTACGAGTATTGCTAGTGGTAAATTTGATGCCGATTTTTGTTCTAAGGAAGATACTGATGCAGCAAAACGTCCTCGTCTCGTAATTACTTATCAAGATAAAGAAGACGAAGGAGATGAAGAAGATATATTCGACCTTATTTTGGGTAGAATACAAAAAGCACAAATGTCAGCCGCAAATGTATCTACAGTTAGCAACAATGTGGTTAAGTATTTAGCTTTACTAAACGATGATGGTTCTTTCTCAGATATTGATTATAAATCAACAGCTCAAACTAATTGGGGTCCGATAGCTCACTTAGACCGTATTAAGAATTTTGTTTTAGCCTATACCTTAGAAGATAGTTCGTATTTCGAAGATGAAGATATTTACAACAAAATAGTAAATATGCTTATTTATTGGCAAGATGCCGACCCTCGTAGTACTAACTGGTATAATCAACAAATTGGTGCACCTCAACGTATGGGTATTCTGTTGATTCTTATGCGTACAGGTAAACGTCAATTAAGTACAGCGTTAGAATCTGCTATCATTCAAAGAATGGTAGATATAGGTGGAGCTCCAGATCAAGGCGGTTCGCAAGGAACCGGAGCAAACAAAGTTGATATTGCTACACACTGGGTTTATAGAGGTTGCTTAACAAAAAGTAAAAGTGTATTAGAAAAAGGTATTCAACAAGTGTTTTATCCTCTTTTCCACACAACAGGAGAAGGGTTTCAACACGACTATTCGTACCTACAACACGGACAACAACTATATATTGGTGGATATGGAGATGTTATTGCACAAGGTATTTGTAATGTAGCTCAATATGTAACTGGTACTGATTACGAATTATCTGAAGAGAAGTCTGATATCCTTTTTAATTTTATGAAGAAAACTTATCTGTCTGTCATTAGAGGGAAATATTTCTTGTATAATGTGGCAGGAAGAAGCCTTTCAAGACCTAATGCTTTAAGTAAGTCAGGCTTTGGTTCTGTTTTAGATTTGCTAAAATCGGTAGATGCAAAAGGTGCAGAAGTGTATGATGCAGCTAAAGCAAGAGTTAATGGTTCTGAGTCATCTTCATATATGGTAGAACCTTACAATGCTCACTATTGGCGTTCAGACTATACTATACACCAACGTCCTGAGTTTACCTTTGATATTCGTTTGGTTTCTACTCGCACTTTGAGAAATGAAAATGGTAACGGAGAAAATATTAAAGGGTATTTCTTAAGCGAAGGAGCTACAAATATAGCAGTAGACGGTAATGAATATTATAATATCTTCCCAGCTTGGGATTGGGGGCGTATACCAGGAACTACAACTCCTGCTTTGTCTTTATCGGCAATACCTCAACCTGCACAATGGGGAACTGCAGGAACTGTGGCTTTTGCAGGGGGAGCATCTGATGGTGTTTATGGTGTTACTACTTATGCTATGCGTAACTATCAATATGCTGCTGTGAATACGGAAGCTAAAAAATCGTGGTTCTTATTCGATAAAGAAGTTGTTTGTTTGGGAGCTGGTATCAAATCTACTGCTACGGCTCAGGTGAATACTACACTTGATCAGTGTCTTCTTTCTGGAGATGTAACTGTTATAAAGTCTGATAATACGACAAGTGTAGGTGTAGTTGATGGATCTTATGAAAATAACCTGAAATGGGTATTACACAACAAAGTGGGTTATTATATTCCAAATGGTGGTAACTTAAAACTAAGTGCAGCAACACAAACTGGTACTTGGCAGTCTATAAATACCTCACAAAGCGGTAACGTTGTGAATGAAGACGTCTTTAAGTTATGGTTTAATCACGGAGTTAAACCAACTAATGATAGTTATGCTTACGTTGTTGTTCCAGAGGTAAATACCATCGACAAAGTAAAAGCTTATAATACCGATAATATTAATATATTGTCGAATACAGAGGCTATTCAAGCCGTAGAGCATAAAGAATTAGGTATTGTAAGTGTGGTTTTCTTTGGACCTGCTACATTTAAGTATAATGATGAGATTTCTATACAAGCAACAAGAGCTTGTGCTGTTATGATAAGAAATATTAATAGTAACGAAATGACTGTACATATAGCAGACCCATCAGCATCTCTAACTAACTTATCACTAATAGTTTCGTCTCCGAAGTTGGGTGTTGCAAGAGAGTTGGTTTGCAAGTTTGAAACAGATAAAGCTTATGCTGGTTCAACAAAGCAATATGTTATCAATTCAGATACACCTGAATATGTTCCGGTTGTAGATAATAATATTTACATCTCGGCAAGTAACGATACTTATGCTTACGGAGGCTCGAAAACATCTTCTTATGGTTCAGAAACAATGATTGTTGTTAAAACCGACTCGGAAGCATACACCAGAACAGGTTATTTGCAGTTCGACTTAAGTAATGTAGATTTATCGAAAGCTAAAAGTGTAGAACTATTATTAGTTGCGGCAGAAGGGGATACAGACTATCTAAATAATACAATGCGAATAACTGCTTGTGATAGTAACTGGACAGAAACCACTCTTAATTGGAACAATAAACCTGCAACTTCTGGTTCGGTAATTGCTTCAGCTAAGGCTGTTGCAATCGGAAATCCATTGTCGTTAGATATAACTACATACTCTAAAAATGCAAAAGCTGAAGGGAAAACAATTCTTGCATTCAAATTGGATAATACCTATACGGGGTCTGTTGCTAAAACAAGAATATCTTTTCACTCAAAAGAATCGGTTTATGAAGATATGCGTCCTCGAATAAAGGTTGCTCCCAAAGATGGAAGTGGTATTTCTAATATTGAGAACTCAAAGAGTGTAGCGGTATATCCCAATCCTGTAAAGCAAGGGGAACTTGTGAATTTTGGAGATAACTTCTCAAAAGTTATAATCATTGACTTACTTGGAAAGAAAGTTGCAGAAACTCAAGGTTCGACATTTAATACAAGTATTCTCGATAAAGGAAACTACGTATTAGTATTAGACGATACAAATAGAGCAAAACTTATCGTAGAGTAATTTTACGAGAGTTAGAATGCGTAAATAATATTAGGGTGTGTCTATTATTTTAGGCATACCCTATTTTATTACAATTTTACAGACAGTTATTACGTTATCTAATTAATAACACAAACGAATAAACTTCAATAGTAATGAAATACAGGCGAGCAGGCAATAGCGGAGTACTTCTTCCTGAAATATCTTTGGGATTATGGCATAATTTCGGAGCAAATGATGATTACACAACAAGCAAAAACATACTTCATACTGCTTTTGATAAAGGTATTACACATCTTGATTTAGCGAATAACTATGGACCTCCTAATGGTTCGGCTGAAGAAACTCTCGGACGAATAATGAAGGAGTCGTTACATTCTCATAGAGATGAGTTATTTATTTCAACAAAGGCAGGGCACGAGATGTGGAATGGACCTTATGGAGATTGGGGCTCACGAAAGAGTTTAATTGCAAGCCTTAATGCAAGCCTTAAACGTATGAATTTAGATTATGTAGATGTATTTTATTCGCATAGATACGACCCTAATACGCCTTTGGAAGAAACAATGCAAACCTTAGTCGATATAGTTAGGCAAGGTAAAGCATTATATGTAGCTATCTCAAAATATCCTTACGAGGCAGCTAAATTTGCTTACGAATATTTGGCAGAGCGAGATGTGCATTGTCTTTTGTATCAGGGTAGATACAATTTACTTAATAAAGAACCCGAAGAATCGGGTGTTTTACAACAAGCTAAAGACTATGGAGTTGGTTTTGTTGCCTTTTCTCCTTTGGCGCAAGGATTATTAACCGACAAATATTTAACCGGAACTATCTCGGAAGACTCGCGAATGGCTAAGGGTAGATTCTTGAAAAAAGAACATTTAACAGACGATGTTTTAAGGAAGATAAAGGAACTGTCGGAAATGGCAATGGCAAACGGAATGTCGTTGTCGGAGATGGCTTTATCGTGGTTGTTGAAAAACGACAAAGTTTGTTCTGTTATTATGGGTGCAAGTTCGGTAGAACAATTAGAAAGAAACCTAAAAGCTATAGATTTATAGAATTTATTTTTTGATTAAGTATTATAGAGGCTTCAGGACCCATATTAAACAGCAAATCTATAATACTAAGATTAGGAATAAATCCATATTTACTCTCGAAGACTTGATAATAAGGGGTAAAGTCTGACAGATAAGCTCCCTTTTTGGGATTAATCCTTTCTCTTAAATCAACGTTATCTTCGTTTGTGTTATTAATGTAATCATCAGAATAATCGACGTTGGGAGTTATATCCAATAACGAGCATACAAGATCTCGTAGTTGTTCGTTAAAGTCAAAAAGAAATTCTATTTTCTTGTCGTAAAAAGGAAAGAAGTCATCGGCATAATACTCAAAAAAAGGAGTAGAGTTGTATGCCGATACAATAGCATTCCAGTGAATATGTCGCCAGTTGCCGTGATCGGCTATACGTATATCTTTTGTTAAACACTTTAAGGTGTCAGGTTTTTCAATCGGAATACTTAAGTTTTGTAACCCGTTAGCTCCAACAATAACACATCTATTTCTGTAAGTCTGTTTAATATAGTTGTCGTACTTTTCAATTATTGTTTTCTGAAAACTATTCAACAATACATAATATTCTACGGGAGCAAGATAAGCGGTCGACAGGAAAAGCATAATAAGTTATTAATGCATTATTGCGCTTTTACAGTTCTAAACAAACGATTCCATCTTATCTTTCCATCGAACAAACCTCTGTCTTTATCAAGAGATAGCCATATTAATAGAGGTTTACCTACAATATGATCTTCTGGAACGAAGCCCCAAGCACGAGAGTCTAACGAATTATGACGATTATCTCCCATCATAAAATAATAATCGTATTTGAAGGTGTAGCTGTTTGCCGGACTTCCATTCAAGTAAACCGTAGTACCGTCTTTTCTTAGAGTATTTCCTTCGTAGTTAATTATACAACGAGAATATAATTCTATGTTATTATCGTCAAGCACTATTGTTTCTCCCTTTCTGGGGATCCATAGAGGACCGAAATTGTCTCTTGTCCACCCTGTATTATAAGAGTAAGGATATGTTTCTCCTCCAAAATCTTCGGGTTCTATGGTTATAGATTTAGCCCAACCATTTCTCTTTATTTCGTCAAGAGCATCTTTTGTAAGAGGAAGTCGGTACACTGGGTTGAAGTTGCCATATTCATTAGTTGTTATTCCAAGATGATTGAATAAAGAATATGCGTCTCTTAGCTTATTTACAAGCAATATATCATCGTTGCTAATCTCAAGCTTGCGAAATTGCTTTTCGGTAAACAAAGCTCCCTTTGTTTCTACATAATAAGTAAACTGTGCATTTTTAGGAGTAGCAAGCGGTTTATTGTCTATATAAACAATATTATCTATTATGCTTAAAGAATCGCCAGGCATACCTATACATCTCTTTACATAGTTCTCTCTTCTATCTACAGGGCGATAAACGACATCGCCAAAGTTATTGTTTTTATCATTAACTACGTTCCATTTATATCTGTCCACTAATTGGTAGTAATCCCTATCCTGAGCATTTAGAGCAACCGTATCTCCGGCTGGGAAGTTAAACACAACGATGTCATTGCGTTTTACATCGCCAAAACCTTTTAATCGCTTGTAGTCCCAATGAGGCCAATCGGAGTAAGATTTAGTATTTGTGATAGGCATTGTGTGATGAGTTAGAGGGAATGCAAGAGGAGTGTTAGGAACTCTTGGTCCGTAGCTTACTTTACTAACAAATAAGAAGTCGCCAACTAACAATGTTTTTTCTAACGACGAAGTTGGTATTTTGTAGTTTTGGAATATAAAGATGTTTATAAAATAAACAGCTAATAAGGCAAAAACAATAGCATCAGTCCAATCTGCAATCTTTTTTAGCGTCGGGTTTTTAGAGTTTTTCCAACCGTCCCAAGGTATAAACTTAGAGATGAATATGTCAAATATTAGTAAGATTCCGAATAACAGCCAATAGTTATTATCCCATATAGAGAATAGAATAAGCAAAATAGTTGTTATGGTAAACTTTAACCATTTCGACTTATTAGCAGTAGATATATTTTCTTTTACCGATTTTTTAGAATCTTTACTCATAATGTTTTTTGTTTTTATGATTAATCCAAATCAAGCATATCTTGCATGGTTAGAAATCCTTTTTTACCATTTATAAATTCGGCAGCTAACACAGCTCCTAAGGCAAATCCTTTACGGCTTTTAGCGTCGTGTTTAATATTAATTGTATCTACTTCCGATTCGTATATTATCTCGTGAATACCAGGCACTTCACCTTCTCTTTTAGAATGGATAAGTAAGTCGTCGGGATTGCCAACCTCGCTTTCTTTCCATTGAGATTTACGGTCGATATTATCCAATATGCCTTCCGCAAGAGTAATACCTGTTCCGCTTGGAGAATCTAATTTATGTATATGATGAATTTCTTCCATACAAACGTCGTATTGAGGAAACTTATTCATAATCTTAGCAAGATATTTATTAACTGCAAAAAAGATGTTTACACCTATGCTGTAGTTCGAGGCGTAGAAAAAAGTTTGGTTATTATCTTTACATTCAGATTTAATTTCATCTAAATGTTGTAACCAACCAGTAGTTCCTGCTACAATAGGGATATTTCTCTCAAAACATTTTTTGTAATTAGACAAAGCCGTTTCAGGTCGAGTAAATTCTATGGCGGCATCAGCCGATAAAAACTCAGGAGAATCGAAATCTTCTTGATTATTGATGTCTATTATAGCAACGATGTTGTGTTTTCTGTCTAAGGCAATTTTCTCAATTTCCTTGCCCATTTTACCATAGCCTATTAAAGCAATTTTCATTTTTCTTGTATCTTTAATCTCAATTAATGTGCAAATATAAGAATAATAGGTTAATTGAACGAAAGATATGGCATTAGTTTTTTCAAATCCTCTTCCGGAAACTCTTCTAAAAGAATTAAGTCGTTTATGCTTTCAAGTTTTGAAGTTTTGTTTCTAAGTTCTACTATTGCCTTAGCTTTGTAAAAGTTTATATATGGGTGAGATTTGAGTTTGTCTAAAGAAAGAGTGTTAACGTTTATTTTAGTGATTTTATCATCGTCTATATCAATGAAAGGGATTATCTTTTCATAAAGTTCTTCATACATTCCATATATTTCTTGAAGTTGCTTGTGAGAATGATAACCTCCAAGTAATTGTCGGTAACCCACAATTCTTTTAGCAAAGGAAGAACCTATGCCGGGTATTTTTTTTAGATCGGTTGTGTCGGCAGTATTAATCTCTATTGTTTGTCCTTCTTTTAGTTTTTCTATTTTAGTATAATTGCTTGGGGCGAACTTATAGGTAGTGTCTTTTTGTTGAACGTAATAAGTTTTCTTTTCCTGTGTTTTAGGTTTTGTATGTGTGTAAGATTGCGTTTTTATTGGTGTTTGTTGCACTATTAAAGTTTCAGGATTTTGTATTTCTGTTTCGTTATGCGTTTCAACAATTAAAGTTTTGTCGCCTTTCGGTTTGAAAATGTATTTACCCAGTAATATTCCTGCAAGAAAAATAATAAGAATTAGAATGCCTTGTCGCTCTCGTTTAGAAAAATAGAAAAAATCTCGCCACATAGTTATAGGTGTTTGCGTTGCAATTAATAATTTTGATTGAGCAGGCAAAGGTAAATGAAAATATTGAAACTATTGTTGTCTGGAAAACAGTTTCTTAGTATAACCTCCTTTCTACAAAGAAAGTGATATTTTCTTAGAAATGCAATTAATTATTCAGCGAAAGCTTTATCTTTTTTTCTATTTCCCCAAAATTCTCGACATTTTCTCTACTTACTTATTTTCACAAGACTTCTCTTTTTTCTATTATTTTGACATTATCGACCCTTTGTGTCAATTAAGAAA
>JARXWK010000025.1 GCA_029916745.1 Dysgonomonadaceae bacterium PH5-43
GCGACACGTCATGTTAGGCATGACCCCAGAGCAGCAACTGCTGGTCAAAATCACTCAATATTGAATCGGGTGTCCCGTTGCGGAAAACAGGAAAATAATGCTGAGTCTACTATTGTAAGCTCAGCATTATTTGTTTTTAATAAAAAGATTATGTCTTGTTCAAAATCAAGACTATTAGTCTAAATCTATAATTTCAACATACATTTGTGATTCGTCGTCCCATTCAAATTCAGAACCAGGAGGTGCTGAAAGAATTAAATCCAGAGCAGGATTAATAGAGAGCATTTCTTCAGGGTAAACAGCTTCTTGATGTACAGGATTATCAAGATAATCTTCATCTTCATCTCCGAATAGGAAACGCCAACCACTGTCTATTTTAGTTTCTGGTTCGTCTCGATAACAATAGCCTATAAAATCGGCTTTTACAGCTCTACGTGATACGTAAGCATACTTTTTTACTTCTTGTTCCCACGGTCGCCCCTCAGGAACGTCATCTTTTGATTTGTGTTTCTCGTCCATTTTTTATTAAGTTAAAATTAAAAAGCTAAAAACTAAAAGTTATTAGGCAATAAAACTAATAACTTTAGCTTTTAGCTTTTGTTTGTTTAATTATCCAAAGTCGTCAAACATCAACATTTCAGGAGGAACGCCTAAGCTATCTAACATACCTTTAACGGCATTAGCCATAGGACCAGGACCACACATATAATATTCAATGTCTTCTGGAGCTTCGTGATTTGCTAAATAATTGTCGTAAATAACTTGATGTATGAAACCTACATAACCAGTCCAGTTATCTTCTGGTAGAGGTTCGCTCAATGCAATATTAAATTTGAAGTTAGGGAATTGTCTTTCTAATTCTCTAAAATCTTCTTCGTAGAATATTTCCATTTTAGAACGAGCTCCATACCAATAAGAAATAGTACGGTCGGTAGTCTTTAATGTATGCAACAAGTGTAATAAATGAGAGCGTAGAGGAGCCATACCTGCACCACCACCAATGTAAAGCATTTCTCTTTTAGTATCTAAGATGTGGAAATCTCCATAAGGACCAGATACTCTTACTTTATCTCCCGGTTTTAAGCTAAAGATGTAAGAAGAACATATTCCTGGAGGAACTGCTTGCCAGCCACCTGCAACTCTATCGAAAGGAGGAGTTGCAATACGAATATTCAACATCACAATGTCTCCTTCGGCAGGATAGTTAGCCATAGAATAAGCACGAACATTTTCTTCGTCGTTGCGTCCTACTAAGTCCCACATTTTGAATTTATCCCATTCGGCTTTGAAACGGTTAACGTCTTTGCCTTCTTCTGGACGAGCTTCGATATTATACTCTGTAAAAGGTACATTGTATTTAGGTACTTGTATCTGAATATAAGAACCCGATTTGAAGTTAAGATGTTCTCCATCAGGAAGTTTAACTACAAACTCTTTGATGAATGAAGCAACGTTGTAGTTAGATACAACTTCGCATTCCCATTCTTTCACTCCGAATACTTCTTCGGGTACACGTATATTAAGATTGTCTTTAACTTTAGTCTGACAACCTAAACGCCAATGGTCTTTAATTTCTTTTCTGTTAAAGAAACCAACTTCGGTAGGAAGTATTTCACCACCACCTTCTATAACCTGACAACGACATTGTCCGCAAGTTCCGCCACCACCGCAGGCACTTGATAAGAATATGCCGTTAGATTGAAGAGCCGACAATAATGTTCCGCCCATAGGTGTTTCTAATTCTTTTTCGTCGTTAACTACTATCTTTACATTTCCTGAAGGAGTAAGTTTGCTCTTGGCAAATAAAAGAACTGCCACTAACAATAATACAACAACAAGGAATACAACAACGCTTGTAATAATAGTCATTCCGCCTGATATAAATAATAACATAGTTTATTATATTTTTATTCCTGAAAAACTCATAAAACCAAATCCCATCAACGCTGTAAGAATAAACGCCATACCTAATCCTTTAAGTGGTTTTGGTATGTCTGAGTATTGTAACTTTTCGCGTATCGCAGCAATACCAATAATAGCAAGTAACCAACCGATACCCGAACCAAGTCCGTAAACGGTAGCCATTCCAACGTTAGCGAAAGCTTTTTGTTGCATAAACAAAGAACCTCCCATTATAGCACAGTTAACCGCGATAAGAGGTAAGAATATACCTAACGAACTATATAGTGCTGGCATAAATTTTTCCATTACCATTTCTATTAACTGAACCATAGATGCTATTACAGCTATAAATATTATAAAGCTTAAGAAGCTTAAGTTTACCGAATCGAATTGTTCGCCTAACCAACTTAAAGCACCAGCTTTTAATACATAGTTCTCCAAAAGATAGTTGATAGGAAGAGTAACGGTTAGCACGAAAGCTACAGCAACTCCTAATCCCATCGCAGTCTTCACATTTTTTGATACTGCCAAGTAGGAACACATTCCAAGGAAATAGGCGAATATCATATTCTCCACAAAGATGGAGCTAATAAATGTACTTAAATATTCTTGCATAATCTTTTAATTATATTAATTCTTCTCTTGTAAATCTTTATCCTTAGCACGTTGTACCCATATAATACAAGCTACAACTATAAGAGCCATAGGAGGAAGAATCATTAAACCATTATTTTCATAACCCATTTCGTAGAATGCTTCAGGAATAACTTTTATTCCGAATAAAGTTCCTGAACCAAGTAGTTCGCGGAAAAATCCTACAATAATTAATATGATACCATATCCTAAACCGTTACCAACCCCATCTAAGAAAGCAGGCCAAGGTTTATTCCCTAAAGCGAAGGCTTCTAAACGCCCCATTACAATACAGTTAGTAATAATCAATCCGATAAATACCGATAATTGTTTACTTACATCGTAAGCAAAAGCTTTCAATACTTCATTAACTATAGTAACTAAGGCAGCTACTACAACTAATTGAACAATAATACGTATACGTCCGGGGATTGTATTTCTTAACAGAGATATAACTACGTTGGCAAGAGCTAAAACTGCAATTACTGAAATAGCCATAACAATACTTGGTTCTAATTTGCTGGTAACAGCTAATGCCGAACATACTCCCAACATCTGTACGGTTACGGGATTGTTCTTTCCAAGAGGGTTCAAAAATATTTCTTTATTCTTTAATGCCATAGCTCTTATTCTTTAATTAAAAATGATTTATAAGCTTCTAAGCTTGAAAATAACATAGCGTCTACACCCTGACTGGTAATTGTACCACCCGAGATACCATCTACATAGTCTCTGCTTGAGTCTGTTTTTCCAGGTTTTACTATTGCTACAGAGGTGAAGTTGTTTTGAGTATTAAAGATTTTCTTTCCTGCAAATTGATTAGAAAACGCAGGCTTGTCTATCTCAGCTCCTAACCCTGGAGTTTCTCCAGCGTGACCGAATGATGCTCCGTATATAGTTTTCTTATCTTCATCTAAAGATATAAAGCCCCAAAGTGGTCCCCATAAACCAGCACCTCTTAACGATAAAATGTATTTAGTAGAACCGTTTACATCTGCAACAAAGATAGGGTAGCATCTTTCTGCTTCTGGTTTGTTTAGTTCGTCTACTAATTCAGTATCGAAAGCACTGCCGTCTACTCTGTCGCCCACTTTGTTTACAAGAAAAGCATCAATGATTATCTTGTTATAAAGTTCTTTAGCATTTTCGTTTGTCGATTCTACTTTAATAGAAGTAAGTATCTGACGCATCTTATCTACAGCTTCGTTTTGAGATTGTCTTTCGCGTAAAGCTTCAGAAGTTAAAGCTAAAAGCAAAGCTACCACTACAACTAAAACTGATGCGTATACAATAGTATAAACATTACTGTCTTTATTCATTGTTGCCTCCTTTCACAGTTGCTCTTTTTAAACGGCGACTAATATTTGCTTCTACAACATAGTGGTCGATAAGTGGAGCGAATGAGTTCATAAATAATATAGCTAACATCATTCCTTCAGGATAACCAGGGTTTAATACTCTTACGCATATTGCGAAGAAACCAATTAAGAAACCGAAGATGTATTTACCAGTTTGAGTTCGTGGAGATGTTACAGGGTCGGTAGCCATAAATACAGCCCCAAAAGCAAACCCTCCAAGTAATATTTGTTCTCCTACGCTTACTTGCATAGCTGATGTTGTGCCGATAGCGTTAAACATTAATACTGTTGCCACTCCTCCAACAAATACAGAAAGCATAGTGCGCCAGTTTCCAATGCCAGTAACTAACAATATTATTGCACCTATTAATATACATAAGGTAGAAGTTTCTCCTATGGAACCAGGTATAAGTCCTAAAAACATATCCCAGTAGCTTAATGCTTCACCCATAGTGTTTGTTACTTCTACAGGAACTGAAGATGAACCTATCTGACCTAAAGGCGTAGCACCAGAGAATGTGTCTACTACTTGTCCGCCACCCAATCCGAATGTAGAGTCGGTTCTTACGAAAACAGTTTCGCCCGACATTTTAGAAGGATAAGCAAAGAACAAGAATGCACGAGCAATTAGTGCCACGTTCCAGATGTTGTAACCTGTGCCTCCGAATACTTCTTTAGCAAATATAACAGAAAATGCTGTTGCTAAAGCAATCATCCAAAGAGGTGTATCTACTGGAACAATTAAAGGAATAAGTATACCGGATACAAGAAAACCTTCTTGTATTTCGTGTCCTTTTATTTGAGCTACGATAAACTCAATACCAAGTCCTACAACGTACGATACTACTACTATAGGCAATACAGCTAACATTCCGTATAAGAATGTTTCCCAAAAGCCTGGGTTCTGACCAATTGCAAGGTAATGTTGAAATCCTGTGTTGTACATACCAAACAGTAAACAAGGAAGCAGAGCTATTACCACAATAGACATGGTGCGTTTAGAATCTATCGCATCATGAATATGTACACCTTTCTTCGAAGTTTTGTTAGGGACAAAAAGAAATGTTTCAAATCCGTCGAATACAGAGTTAAACATTTGTAGTTTGCCACCAGGCTCGAAGTTAGGTTTTATTTTATCTAAATATTTTCTTAGAAATTCCATACCTTAATTCATTTCTTTATAAAGTAAATCTAAACCTTGTCTCACTATTGTTTGTAGTTCCATTTTTGAAGTATCAACAAACTCGCACAAAGCAAAGTCTTCTGGTGCTACTTCGTAAATGCCTAAATTCTCCATCTTATCAATGTCGAATGCTATGATAGCACGGATAAGAAACTCTGGTAATATGTCCATAGGGAATACTTTGTCCCATTCGTTAGACATAATCATTGCTCTTTTCCCTCCTTTTATGCGTGCATCTATAGTATATTCTTTCTTTGTAAGAGGCTCAATAAGGAATGCTGGATATGTTTTGCTTACCGAGAATTTGTTTAATCCTGGAGAAATCCAACCTACAAACTCATTAACTTCGTCTCCTTCAGGAATAACTGTTATCTGATTGTTTCCTGCGTGAAGAGAGTCGTTGCTTGATATTTGTGTGCCAGTAAGAACGTTACCGCTTATATATCTTAAGTCTATACCTTCGGTAACATTGCCTTTAACTAAGGTGTTGATGCTTGCACCTGTAATCATTTGGTAGTAACATCTTGCATCTTCTTTAACTTCCGAACCTACTAAAGAGATTAGGCGTGTAAAGTCTACAATACCTTTGTTAAATAGTTTTCCGATAGTTATTACATCTTGAGGATCAACTGCCCAAACTATCTCACCTTTGTTAATAGGTTTGATGTTGTTTATTTGCACACTTGCATTTCCTGCTGGGTGCGGACCGCTAAATTCAACAACTGTAACTCCTTTTGCGCTCTTAAGAGTAGAACTTGCATCGGGGCGAACAGATAAATAAACACTACCTTCGGTAATTTTTGCCAAAGCATCTAATCCTGTTTGAAAGTCGCTCTCTTGTCCTTTAAGTATATACTCGAAGTTTGGAGCCAATGGCGTAGAATAAAATCCCGACACGAAGATGTCTCTTGGAGAATCTTCGGGATTTGCAACTATGTCATAAGGACGTTGTTTTACTGTAGCTAAAATTCCAGCTTCAGCTAATGCAGTTTTAATTGTTTGGGAAGATAAAGATTTAACGTCTTTCTTTCCGAAGTCTTCATACTGAGTAGAGTCGTCGGCTTTAATAATAACGTTTAACAATCTTCTCTTTTCCCCGCGGTTTACAGCAGTTATTTCTCCACTAACAGGAGCAACAACTTTAATGGAAGGGCGGTTTTTGTCGTAAAACACCGGAGTTCCTGCCAATACCTTATCACCGACTTTAACAGCTACTTTGGGTACAAATCCACAATAATCATCAGGATAAATAGTGTAGTATTCAGATGTGATACTGCCTTTAGTTGTTTCCTGAGGTTTACCTTTTAGATTTATATCCAGACCTTTTTTAATCTTGATTAATTGAGTCATAAATATTAAATGGGTAAGATTTTTAATTTTGCCGCAAAGGTAGTGAAAAATAATTAATAATAAGAGAGAGAAATAGTGAATATTATTACCCAAAACATTGGAATTTTAACTTAATGCGATTGTTAGTGAATGTTAATGTCGACTTTATGAACGCTTTTTAATGTTGTATCTTTGTGTAAGCAAAAGTGTATGGCTGCCGAGAGAAATAAAATATATGCAGTTTTATTGATTTTATCGAAAGTTTGTTGTAACTTGGCACAGTGTTTTTGAGTGTTTCTATTATTAATAATTAAAGATTAATAGTTATGAGTAGAATGAAAGTATTGTTTGTGTGCACAGGTAATATCTGTCGCTCTCCTGCCGCAGAAGGTATTATGAAGAAAAAAATCAAAGATGCTGGTCTTGAAGATAAGTTTTTCGTAGATTCGGCAGGAACACACGGTATTCACGAGGGTGAGTTGCCCGACCCACGAATGAGAGAACGAGCCAGTAAACGAGGTTATATGTTGGATACGCACTCTCGTCCTATCACTCCCGACGATTTTTACGAATTTGATATTATTGTAGCGATGGACGATTACAATATAAAAAAGCTACATTGGATATCTCCCGATTTGGAATCGCGCAATAAGATAGTGTTGATGACTGATTTTTGTGAAAATGTAGAAGCCGACCACGTTCCAGATCCTTATTATGGCGGAGTAAGAGGTTTTGAACTCGTGTTGAATATACTTGAAGATGCCGTAGATGGATTGATGAAAGCGAAAAACTGAAATGTGAAGTAGCTGTAGTTGGGTAGATTGTGTAACTGTAACCTACTTAAAGAGTTATAAACATAAACGAAAGATTTATCTTAAAACAATATTAGTTTGATAAATTTTGCTTACTTTTGTGCGCTCGAAATAGTTCGAGAAAAGAACATTCGAGAGGAGATAAGTATAATAAATGTGTAATTGAAATTCTCCTAAATTAACTTTTAAGGTAAATAGAGGAATAAAGATGTTAAACATAGTAATTTTTGGAGCACCAGGTTCGGGAAAAGGAACTCAAAGTGAGCATATAATTAAAAAATATGGTCTGTATCATATTTCAACAGGCGAAATTCTTAGACAAGAAATAGAAAATAAGTCGGAATTGGGTTTGATAGCTGATGGATACATCAGTAAAGGACAGTTAGTGCCTGATGAATTGGTTATCAAAATGTTTGCCGAATTGATAGATAAAACATCTAACGAAAAAGGTTATATCTTTGATGGATTTCCACGAACACTTTCTCAAGCAGTGGCTTTAGACGATATGTTGCGAGAACGCAATACACCTATCGCAGCCGTGTTTAGCTTAAACGTAGAAGAACCAGAATTAATTAATCGCTTATTAAAAAGAGGAGAGGTTAGTGGTCGTAGCGACGATAATCTCGAAACAATACAAAACCGCTTAAATGTTTATAAAGAAAACACCGAACCTATAAAAGAATACTACAAAAAGAAAGGTAGATTATTCAATATAAAAGGATTGGGCTCTGTAGGCGATATCTTTGAAAATATAACAGAAGTTATCGATAGTTTGTTTTATTAATCCGATTAAGAATCGCATAAGGTTCTTGGTCATTTATTCTTAATCCTGCTTTATGTCGGAATCAAATTTTGTAGATTATATAAAAATTTATGCTCGCTCGGGCAAAGGAGGGAGAGGCTCTACTCACTTTAGAAGAGAGAAATATATCCCATTTGGAGGTCCTGATGGTGGCGACGGAGGCAAGGGTGGAAGTGTTATACTTAGAGGTAATCGTAATTACTGGACTTTGCTTCACTTAAAATATGAGCGTCATATACTTGCAGGGCATGGCGAAGGCGGTTCGAAGAAACTAAGTCATGGTAAAGATGGGGAAGATAGAATAATTGAAGTTCCTATCGGAACTGTTGTATTTGATGCCGATACGGGCGAATTTATTACAGACGTAAAATACGATAAACAAGAAATAGTTCTTCTTAAAGGAGGTAGAGGAGGGAAAGGAAATAACTTCTTCAAAACATCAACTAATCAAGCTCCTAAATACTCTCAGCCAGGAGAGCCTTGTGAAGAAAAAAGAATTATACTTCAACTTAAACTTCTTGCAGATGTTGGTTTGGTTGGTTTTCCAAATGCTGGAAAATCGACATTGTTGTCTGTTGTTTCGGCAGCGAAACCTAAAATAGCAAACTATCCGTTTACTACGCTTGAGCCAAGTTTGGGTATAGTAAATGTTAGAGATTCGCACTCTTTTGTTATGGCAGATATACCCGGTATAATAGAAGGAGCAAGCGAAGGTAAAGGTTTAGGATTGCGTTTCTTGCGACATATAGAAAGAAACTCGTTGCTCTTGTTTTTAGTTCCAGCAGATGCCGATGATATAAATAAGGAGTATGAGATATTGCTTAATGAATTGACAAAATACAATCCGGAATTATTGGATAAGAAGCGTATACTTGCAATATCTAAATCGGATATGCTTGATGAAGAGCTTAAAGAAGCGATTGAGGCAGAGCTTACAATAGATATACCTTATATATTTATGTCGTCAATAACAAGTCAGGGGATAATAGCTCTTAAAGACTTGTTGTGGAAAGAACTGAATAATCAAGAATTTCACGATATCGAAAGCATTGTTTATCGACCTATGGATATTAAAATGATAGACGTAGATGATGACTTCGACTTTGATATTCCAGATGATGATGACAATGATGATGATATTAACTATGATGAGTTAGAGTGGGAATACGAAGATTAAAACAATAACAAATGCACATTTCGATAAGAGGTGTGCATTTTTCTTTTGTTAGATGTTTTGAAGTTTGAGTTTTTTGTTTACATTTGCACAAAATTACATAAAACGTGCCATGAATAAAGAGAACTTCATTAAGTTGTACGAAGAAAGTTTTAGAAATAACTTCGATTTACCTGCGCTTTCCGATTACGGAACAAATACTAAATTCACTTATGGTGAGTTAGCTAAAGAAATTGAAAAAATACATATTCTTTTTGCGGAATGTAATGTTAAAAGGGGAGATAAAATAGCCCTTATAGGCAGAAACACATCTCGTTGGTGTATAGTTTATATGGCTACAGTTACCTATGGAGCAATAATAGTTCCTATATTGCAAGATTTTAATCCAAATGATGTACACCATATTGTAAACCATTCTGAGTCTGTTTTCCTTTTTGCTTCTGATTTGATATGGGATTCTTTGGAAGACGAAAAACTTCCAGAGATAAGAGGTTCGTTTTCGTTAACCGATTTTGGAGTGCAGTATCAAAGAGATGGCGAAAATTTGTATGTTCTAACTAAGCAGTTAGACGATAAATTCAATAAAAAACACCCAAAGGGATTCTCTCCTTCGGATATTAAATACACAGACCTATCTGACGATAAAGTGTTGGTGTTAAATTATACATCAGGAACAACAGGTTTTAGTAAAGGTGTGATGATTACAGGAGGTAACTTGTCGGGTAATATGACATTTGCAAGAGAAGAAATAGACTTAAAGGTAGGGGATAAAATGTTATCTTTTCTTCCGTTGGCGCATACCTATGGCTCTGCTTTTGAATTTCTTTATTCTCTTTCTGCAGGTTGTAATATAACTTTGCTTGGTAAAACACCTTCTCCTAAAATTCTATTAAAAGCATTTGAAGAAGTAAAACCAGCTCTTATTATATCTGTTCCGCTTATATTGGAGAAGATATATAAGAAAATGATATTGCCGATATTAGGGAAAAAGACAATGCGATTGGCTCTTAATATTCCTGTGTTGGATACGCAGATTTATGCGCAGATAAGAAAGAAATTGGTAGATGCTTTTGGTGGACGCTTTAAGCAGATAATAATAGGAGGGGCCCCGTTGAATGCAGAAGTTGAAGATTTCTTGCTTAAAATAAAATTTCCAGTTTCTGTAGGTTATGGAATGACAGAGTGTGCGCCCTTGATAAGTTTCTCTCTTTGTCCTAAATATATTCCACATTCTTGTGGTAAACTGTTGAATTGTATGGAAGTAAGGATAGATTCTGAGGATCCGTACAATGTTGCAGGCGAAATTCAAGTTAAAGGTCAGAATGTGATGTTGGGCTATTATAAAAATGAAGAAGCAACAAATGAAGCATTCACAGAAGATGGTTGGTTAAAAACAGGAGACTTGGGAACTATCGATGCCGATAACAATATCTTTATAAGGGGGCGTTCGAAGAGTATGATACTCGGAGCAAGCGGTCAGAATATATATCCAGAAGAAATTGAAGCAAAGTTGGATAATATGCCATTTGTTATGGAAAGTTTAGTTGTAGATAGGGGTGGGCGATTAGTAGCTTTGGTTTATCCCGATTATGATGCAGTAGACGGAACGGGTATCTCGGAAGATGATTTGAAATTGATTATGAATGAAAATAAAGAATCTCTGAATAAAATAGTTGCTTCTTACGAAAGGATTGCTGATATAGAACTTTTCCCTACTGAATTTGTTAAAACACCCAAGAAAAGTATTAAACGTTATCTGTATAAGTAAAGGGAAGAAAAAATATTAAATTTATCAAACTTTTATACATATATTGTATTACGGTTAAAAAAATATACTTACATTTGCACCGAAATTCTCAAGAGGAGAGTCTCAATAGGAATAAATAACTGTTTAATATTATCACAAAATGAAAAAGGTAATTTTATTTGTAGCTGTTGCAGTTGCAATTAGCTTAAGTGCTTGTCAAAAACCTGCAGCAGAAGAAACTGTAGTAGAAGAAGAAGTAATCGAAGTAGTAGAAGAAGTTGTTGAAGAATCAGCAGCAACGGACTCTGTAGTTATTGAAGCTGAAACAATAGAAACAGCTGAATAATATACGTTTCGATTAAACAAAACAGCAAAGCTACCTAAATTAATTAGGATAGCTTTTGTTTTTTTAAAAGAAAAGCGTATCTTTGCACGCCGATTATTATCCGAAAAGATGTAAGTGTTTGATTGTAATCTTTTTAGAGTGCCTGAATAAGAAGATAGGCGATTCAAATACAAATTATTAATTATTAAAAATTATAAGCTGTGGATACTTTAAGTTATAAAACCATTTCAGCAAATAGCGCAACTGTGAACAAGGAATGGGTTGTAGTAGATGCAAACGGACAACATTTAGGTCGTTTTGCTTCTAAGGTAGCAAAATTATTAAGAGGAAAGTATAAACCTAATTTTACTCCTCACGTTGATTGCGGTGATAATGTTATTATTATCAATGCAGATAAAATAGTATTAACTGGAAAAAAATGGGAAGATCGTCAGTATTTTTCTCATACAGGTTATCCTGGAGGTCAAAAAACAACAACTCCTGCTGAGCTACAAGCTAAAGGTAGCGACCGTTTGTTCAGAAAAGTAGTAAAAGGTATGTTGCCAAAAAATAAACTTGGAGCTAAACTTCTTACAAACTTGTATGTGTATGACGGAACAGAGCACAAACAAGAAGCTCAACAACCAAAAACAATAGATATTAATTCACTTAAATAAGTAAAATGGAAGTAGTAAATGCATTAGGAAGACGTAAAGCAGCCGTAGCACGCGTTTATGTTAAAGAAGGAACTGGTAAAATACAAATCAACAAACGTGATTTGGGAACTTATTTTCCTTCTTCAATTCTTCAATATGTTGTTAAGCAACCTCTTAATAAATTAGGTGTGGTTGAACAATACGACATAACTATTAATCTTCAAGGAGGTGGATATAAAGGTCAATCAGAAGCTGCTCGTTTAGGAATAGCTCGTGCATTGGTTAAAATCAATCCAGAAGATAAATCAGCTTTAAGAGCAGAAGGTTTCATGACTCGCGACCCAAGAGAAGTTGAAAGAAAGAAACCAGGACAACCTAAAGCGAGAAAGAGATTCCAATTCTCTAAACGTTAATTATATAGTTGTTTGCTACAAGATCTTGTTGCTTAAGTACTAAAGAAAACTTAAAAACACTTGTAACATAAAACTAAAAAAGAGTTTAGTATCTAAATCAGTAGGACTTATCTCGCAAGAGAATTGTAAGATAACTACCTGATGGTTGATAAAACGAATGTAAACTATTAAACAAAAAAACAAAATGTCATTATTAACATTTGAACAATTATTAGAAGCAGGTTCTCACTTCGGGCACCTTAAAAGAAAGTGGAACCCTGCAATGGCTCCTTACATCTTTATGGAACGTAATGGTATCCATATAATCGACTTATATAAAACAGTTGCAAAAGTAGACGACGCAGCAGCAGCTCTAAAGCAAATTGCTAAATCAGGTAAAAAGATTTTATTCGTTGCTACAAAAAAACAAGCAAAACAAGTGGTTGCCGATAAAGCTACTTCTATCGGTATGCCTTACGTAACAGAGCGTTGGCCAGGTGGTATGTTAACAAACTTCCCTACTATACGTAAAGCTGTTAAAAAAATGACAACTATCGACAAAATGGCTAAAGATGGTACTTTTGAACAGTTGTCTAAAAGAGAAAAACTTCAAATTACTCGTCAACGTGCGAAGCTAGAGAGAAACTTAGGTTCTATCGCAGACCTTAATCGTCTACCTTCTGCTATATTTGTTGTTGACGTGATGAAAGAACATATAGCAGTTGCTGAAGCTAATCGTTTGGGTATTCCAGTATTTGCAATAGTAGATACAAACTCTAACCCAAATAACATTGATTTCGTTATCCCTGCGAATGACGATGCAACAAAGTCAATAGAAGTAATTCTTGACGCTCTTTGTAAATCAATCCATGAAGGATTAGAAGAAAGAAAAGTAGAAAAACTTGACGCTTCTTCTGAAGCAGATGATAAAGCTCCTGCTCGCAGAGAAAGAAAAGGTAAAGCTAAAAAAGTTGTAGCAAAAACAGAAGAAACTATTGATTCTGAAGCAACAACAACTGAAGAATAAATTAATTTACGAATATGCTAATCCTTGATTAGCATATTCGTATTACCAATTATTAATAAACTAACAAATAAGATATTATGGCTGTTACAATGGCAGATATACAGCGTCTTCGTAAAATGACAGGTGCTGGAATGATGGACTGTAAAGGTGCTCTTAACGAAGCCGAAGGTGACTTCGATAAAGCTATAGAAATAATTCGCAAAAAAGGACAAGCAGTAGCTGCTAAACGTGAAGATCGTGAAGCTGCTGAAGGTTGTGTTCTTGCTGCTACTAATGGAGATTTTGCTGCAATAGTTGCTGTAAAGTGCGAAACAGACTTCGTTGCTAAAAACGAAGACTTCATAGGAATGGTAAAAAGCATACTAAACGTTGCAATAGAAAATAAACCAGAATCAACAGAAGCATTAAATGCTTTAACTGTTGATGGTCGTACTGTGCAAGAATTAATCACAGACCGTATTGGTGTTACTGGCGAAAAAATGGAATTAGGTGCTTACGAATTTGTTACTGCTCCTACTACTGTTGCTTATATTCACCCTGGAAATAAGTTGGCTACTATCTGTGGATTCAATATCGCTAATGTTGATGCTCAAGTGGCTAAAGATGTAGCAATGCAAATTGCTGCTATGAATCCAGTAAGTGTTGACAAAGACTCTGTTCCTGCTGAAGTGGTTGAACAAGAAAAGAAAATCGCTCGTGAGAAAGCTATTGAACAAGGCAAGCCAGAAAATATTCTTGACAGAATAGCTGAAGGTGCTTTAACTAAATACTTTAAAGATTATACTTTATTGAATCAAGACTTTGTTAAAGATTCAAAGGTAACTATTGGTGATTACCTAAAGAAACAAGACAAAGAATTAACTGTTACAGGTTTCAAACGTGTAAACTTAAATGTAGAATAAGATATAAATATAATATTCTCAATATACAAAGGGTGCGAAGCTATGTTTCGCACCCTTTTTGTTTCCTAAAGCTTGATGAGATAATTCTTTTGCTAATCGACAAAACAAATAAACCTAATCTATTGTTAAAATGATATTAAAAGTAAAAAGTAATGCAACAACGAACTCATCTTATAAGGCTATTTTTCTTAGTTATAGTATTTATATCCGTTAGTTTTGATGGATATACCAATGATTCTATTAGTGTAAAGCGACCTCAATTTATTTCTCTAAAAGTGAATCAAGGAACGGTTTTATCTACAAATAGTTTTATTTGGGGCGATAACAAAATCCCTTATTATGGTTCGGCTGATATAAGGTATGGTTTTTCGCCTAAAGGAGATAATTGGAAAGACTATGCTTATGGTATGCCTTATATGGGAGTAGGAGTTTATGTTGCTAATTTTCAGCGTAAGAAAGATTTAGGGACTCCCGTTAGTTTGTTTTTCTTTCAAGGAGGGAATCTTTTGAATTATACAGAGAAGGTTAGTCTTAATTACGAATGGAATGCAGGACTTGCCTTTAATTGGAAACCTTACGATGCTTTTACAAATCCAAATAATGTAGCTATTGGTTCGGCGGTTAATATCCACGCGGCGGTTAATTTGTATATGAATTGGAAATTAACAAAGAATTTTCATCTGAATGTAGGAGTTGAATTCGACCATTTCTCTAATGCGGCTTCTCGATTGCCTAATAGGGGAGTTAATCTTGTGTCTGGTTTTGTTGATTTAACATACCACTTCAATAATGAAGACTTTAAGTATACTCCATCTTTATACGATAAACCAGAGTTTAAGACTACGCGAGAACACGATTTTATGGCTCTTGTTTCTTCTCGCAATGTAGAGGTAGATACAGTAGGTACGGGATTGCCGGATAAATATGTGCGTCAGAACTTTATAGTGCTTGGAGCAAGTTACGCTTATATGTTTAACGATAATTATCGTTACCGCTGGGGACCAAGTGTGGAAGTTACTTATGATGAAAGTGCTGGTGCGAAACAATGGAGAGAAGTTAACGAATTAAACGGCAGAACTTACGATAGAGTGAAGTTGGATAAGTTTTTCAATCGCTTCTCTGTTGGGGTGTCTGTAAAAGGAGAGATTAATGTGGCACGCTTTAGTGGTTTCTTAAACTTAGGGTACGATGTGATACACGCCCGAAAAGAAGACGGACGCTTTTATCAAATCTTTGGAATAAAAGTATTTCTGAAAGAGAATTTGTTCGGAGTGTTTGGAGTTCGAACAACTAATTTTGGACGCTCGCAATATCCTTTCTTAAATTTAGGATATACGATAAAGTAGAAATAGTTTAATTACAAGCGAAAGGATTACTTACGCTTGTAATTTGTTTTTGTAGAGTTTCCTCTTTTTGAGTCTTTATATTTAGCTTTTCTGCTTTTAGCATTCTTTTCTGCTAAGCTTGCTTTGCGATAATCTCTTTTAATATCGGCTTGTGCCAATTGTTTATTAGCTTGTTTGTTGCTAACAGGAGCTGTGTTTTCTGATTTTTCCAATAGTTTGAAAAGACCTTCTAACTCGGCAGGTGTAAGGTTGCGCCAGTTTCCTTGTCCTAAACTACCTAAGTTGATATTCATTACTTGAATACGCTCTAAGCGGAGAACTTCGTAATTGAAGTATTCGCACATTCTTCTTATCTGTCTGTTTAAGCCCTGAATAAGAGTTATCTTAAAAGTAAAAGGATTGATTTTTTCTATTTTACAACTGCGAGTAACACGGTCTAAGATAGGGACACCCTGAGACATTTTTGTTATAAATTCGTCGGTAATAGGTTGGTCTACCTTAACTAAATATTCTTTTTTGTGGTTGTTACCAGCACGAAGAATCTTATTTACTATATCTCCATCGTTAGTTAAAAGTATTAAACCCTGAGAATCTTTGTCTAAGCGACCAATAGGGAAAATTCTTTGTTCGTGACTTATAAACTTAACAATATTATCTTTTTCGTTAGGGTCGGTGGTACTAACAACTCCTACAGGTTTGTTGAAAGCTATATATACAGGTTCGATTTCGTTTTCGATTAATGTGCCGTTTACTCTAACCTTTTGTCCGGGATAAACTTTTTGTCCGATTACAGCCTTTTTTCCATTAACGGTTACTTTCCCTTCTTCGATAAAACGGTCGGCTTCGCGGCGAGAACAATGTCCCGAACTGCTGATATATTTGTTTAGTCTAAATTCCATTTAAGTGTTTATTTTGCAGGGCACAAAGGTACAAAGAAAAAGAATACCTTGTCTATAAATAGTCGTCTTACTTCATAAAAACAAAATACACAGCCATTATCAGGCAAACGAAAGCCGCTAAATGGTTCCATTGCAGCGATTCGCCTTTGAAGAATATTGTTGTAAATACAATAAATACAATAAGAGTTATTACTTCTTGAATAACTTTAAGTTGCATCAGGGAAAAAGGTCCGCCATTATCAATAAATCCTATACGATTTGCAGGTATCTGAAAAGAATACTCGAAGAATGCTATTGCCCAGCTAAAGGCAATTACACCGATTAATGGTAGAGATTCGAACCAACTAAAAGTTTGTTTCAGTTTTAAGTGCCCGTACCAAGCAAAAGTCATAAAAACATTTGAAATAACGAGTAATATAATTGTATATAGACCTTTCATATTTTTGAATTTTATTAATTTGGCTGCAAAATTACAAAGATATTTGTAACAACTAAGCCTCTATTGTTGAATAATTATTGATGAGATTAACATATATGGTGAATGAAAGTTAAATGCTGTTTGATAAATGCCTTTTTATTTCGTACCTTTGTGTAAACAGATGGTGTAAAGCTGCTTAAGAATAGTTCTGGGCAGCTTTTTTTGATTGTTTTTATGATAAAAAACACAGTCTGTTTTATTGAAAGTACAGTATCTTTTTGATGAAAACTCAGTGAGAAAATTTTTAAACACACTGTGTTTTAGCAAAAAACTCTTTAGCCAGTACGAAAGCGTATTTAGTGTTGGAGTATCGACAGTTAAAGATAGTGAAATTGGGTTAAAGTTGAAGTTGGAAAAGCAATATTAATATTAATAAACAAAATTGGAAAATGTATCAATCCATTTATTCTCATTACAATAAACGAATAGCTGAAGCCAAACACGACTTATCGGCGGTAAAAAAGAAACTTTATTCAATAGGGACTATTCGTTTGATGGTATTTTTGCTTACTATTTTTGCAGCAATTATATTGCGTTCTTATGGCGCATTATTTATTGTTTCTGTTATAGTTGTGGGGTTATTGTTATTTTTGTTTTTGGTGGTTAAATACGATAAGTATTACAGACTTAAAGAATACTTAGAAACCTCTATCTTATGCGACGAGAATGAGCTTAAAGGCTTAGATTATAATTTTTCAGCTTTCGATGGAGCTAAAGAAAAAGTTGATTCTAACCACTTCTTTAGTTTAGATCTTGATATATTTGGCGATAAATCGTCGTTGTTTCAATCCATAAACAGAACTTGCACCAGCTTTGGTAGAAAGCTACTTATTAATTGGTTTGAGTTTCCTCTTTCTAATAAAAAAGAGATAGAGGTTAGGCAAGAAGCGGTAAAAGAACTTGGATCTAAATCCGATTTTGTTCATAACTTTGTAGTTACAGGTTTAACTAATGCAAGTTGCGATTCGGATTATGAAGAGATAGAAAATTTTGTGAAAACTCCCGACTTTATAAAACCTCGTAAACTATGGAAAACACTAAGTTTTGTGGTTCCCTTGTGTTGGGTTGTTTTGATTGCATTAGTTTCGTTGTCGATTATACCCGGTCAGACGTTGGTGTTGGCATATATTCTTTTCTTTTTATTGAGCGAGAGTAGAGCAAAACAAGTAAATGATTTGCAAAAAATGACAGGAAAGAAAGTTGATATACTTCGTTCTTACTCAGCTTTAATACTTAGTGTAGAGAATGAAACATTTACATCTGCCAGATTAAAGTCTCTTCAAACTGTATTTCTTAAAGATAACGAAAAGGCATCTGCTAAGTTTAAAAAGTTTTCGCAGTTAGCAAACGAATTAGAGCAGCGAGCAAATCTCTTGGTTCATATGCTTCTCAATCCTCTTATTCTTTGGGATATTAAAAAAGCAATACAGCTCGAAGAGTGGAAAGGCAAACACGGCGATAATCTTATTGTTTGGATAAAAACGTTGGGCGAGTTTGACGCTTATTGTTCGCTTGGTAATTTTATGTTTAACCACCCCGATTATACTTTCCCTGTTATAAACAAAGAATACTTTGTGATGGAGGGAAAAGAATTGGGTCACCCGTTAATGAATAGAGATAAGTGTGTGAAGAACAACATAGACATAAAGAACGATCCCTTCTTTCTTATAATCACTGGAGCTAATATGGCGGGTAAAAGTACCTATTTAAGAACTATAGGTGTAAATTTTTTACTTTCTTGCGTGGGAGCTCCTGTTTGCGCGAAAGAGCTAACTGTTACTCCTGCTAAATTAGTTACAAGTTTGCGTACTTCCGACTCTCTTAACGACAATGAATCGTATTTCTTTGCAGAGCTAAAAAGATTGAAAATTATTATTGACGAACTAAAATCGGACGAAAAACTATTTATAATCTTAGATGAAATACTTAAGGGAACAAATTCAGTTGACAAGCAAAAGGGTTCGTTAGGGTTAATTCAGCAGTTTGTAAGCCTTAAATCGTGCGGTATAATAGCTACTCACGACTTATTGCTTGGAACTCTCGAAGACAAATTTCCTGATAATATAAAGAATTATCGCTTCGAAGCAGATATAACCAACGATGAACTTTCGTTTACTTATCAACTTCGAGAAGGAATAGCTCAGAATATGAATGCCAGCTTCTTGATGCAGAAAATGGGTATTTTATAGATTAATCTTAAAGAGAATTACTAACTTTGTGGGGATTTAAAAACTATAAAAGATATGACTGTAAAAGTAATTAATAAGTCGAAACATTCACTTCCAGAATATGAAACACCTCAATCGGCAGGTTTAGATTTAAGAGCAAATATTGAAGAACCTATAGTGTTAGGCTCGTTAGAAAGAGCTTTAATACCAACGGGGTTGTTTATCGAACTACCTGTGGGTTACGAAGCTCAGATAAGACCACGAAGCGGTTTGGCAATCAAACACGGTATATCGTTGGTTAATTCTCCGGGAACTATTGATGCCGACTATAGAGGCGAAATTAAAGTTATTGTAATTAATTTATCGAAAGAGCCTTTTACTATAGCCGACGGAGAAAGAATTTGCCAGATGGTAATAGCTAAACACGAAAGAATAGAGTGGGAGGCTGCCCAACAGTTAGGCGAAACAGAAAGAGGAGCAGGAGGATTCGGACACACTGGAAAATAATTTCAATTAATGCGTACAATCATTGTATTATTATTTGTTTTATGCTGCACCGTTGTAGTTGGTAATAACGAATTAAGTGAGCAAGATAAACTTAAGTTCGATTATTATTTTCTCGAATCTATCAGATTAAAAGAAAAGGGAGAGATTACCAATGCCTACAATACACTAAATTATGCTTTAAGTATAAACGAAAAGTCGGCGGCTGCTCTTAACGAAATAAGTCAATATTACTTTATGCTCGAAGAGTTAGACTTAGGATTAGAAACCTTGGAAAAATCTGTAAAGTCGGCTCCCGATAACTTCGAATACCAAATGGCTTTGGCTTCGGTATATGCTTTAACCGATAAAAACACTGAGGCTATAAGTATGTACGAAGACCTAATAAAAGAACATCCCGACAAAGTGGAGCTTTATATTGCTGTTCTCGATTTATATCTTCAGCCATCGTCTCTAAACATCAATAAAGCCATAGAAGCATTAAACGCCTTAGAAAATAATATAGGTGTAAATGAATATATGTCTCTACAAAAGTTTCGACTTTATATTCTTAATAAAGAAGAAGATAAGGCTATAAACGAAATCAACGAGTTAATAGAAAAATTTCCTTACGAATCTAAATATCATATTATTCTCGGAGATTATTATTTCTCGAAAGAGAATAAAGAACTGGCGTTAGACAGCTACAAAAAAGCACACGAATTAAATCCCGATAACTCAGACTATTATTCAGCTATGGTTAATTATTACCTTCGTGATGGTAACATAGAGGCGGCTAAAGTTAATATAGAATATCTTTTAACTAACAAGGAGATAGATGTGGAGGAAAAGATGGAGCTGCTTGATGTTTATATTCAGACTTTATCAACAGATGAAGATCTGAATAAAGCAGAAACTTTGTTGAAAACAATGACTGAATTACACCCTGAAGAAAAAGATATATATATATTGTACGGACATATTTTGTTAGAACTTAATAAAACGGAAGAAGCTAAGGTTCGGTTTAAGGCTGCTACGGAGTTAGATGCCGCTGATTTGAATGCTTGGTTGCCTTTAGTAAATATCATAATAAAGGAAAACAACATCGATGAAATTATTAAGGTTTGCAGTGATGCTCTTGTGTATCTTCCAGAATATTCTACGTTTTACTTCTATAAAGCAACAGCTTATCTTTTGAAGTCGGATTATAATAATGCCTTAGAGACATACAAAAAAGGATTAGAATATATACCAGAAGATAATCCTAAGATGAGTTCTACTTTTTATGGACAAATGGGCGATATATATTTTAGCTTAGGTAAAAAGCAAGAGGCTTATAACAGTTTTGAAAAGTCTTTAGAATACAATCCAAACAATATACTTATATTAAACAATTATGCCTATTGGCTTTCGACGGAAAAGAGAGAGCTGGAAAAAGCGGCAAAGATGTCGTTGTTAACTATTACTGCAGAACCTGATAATTCTACTTACTTAGATACGTATGCTTGGATATTGTTTCAACAAGGCGAATACGCTTCGGCAAGAATGTATATCGAAAAAGCAATAGAAAAAGATATTACTCCAGGTTGGGTGCTTTTAGACCATTATGGAGATATATTGTATAAGTTAGGAGAGGTAGACTTCGCAGTCTCTCAATGGGAAAAAGCTATTACAGATATAGATTCGGAAAAAGAATCTGCTAATAAAAAACTACTTGAAAAGAAAATCAAAAAGAGAAAGTATTATGAGAAATAATAAAAACGCAACACTTATATTATTTGCATTATTGTTGTTTGTTGGAGGTTTATCAAGTTGTAAAAGTCCCAAACAATCTACTTCGTCCGCTATATCTTTAGAGTCGATGAATGCAGAAGATAGATTTAATAATATCTTAAAATCAAGTGTTAGTTACAATACCTTATCATCAAACTTAAAGTTTACATTAAAAGCATCTGGAGGTAGAAGTATATCATTAAACGCACAACTTAAGATAGTGAAAGACGAGCTGATACAAATATCTTTACTTATGCCGGTATTTAATTCGGAAGCAGCAAGAATTGTGATTACTCCCGACGAAGTTATATTCTTTAATCGTATGCAGAAACAATACGTACAAGAATCAACAAACACTCTTAAGTCGAAAATGAAATTAGATTCTAATGCTTCAATATTAGAAGTATTGTTTACGAGTTTCGATTATTACAGCTTAGAAGCTTTACTTACTAACCAGTTGTTTATTGCTGGTAATAAAAAACTAAGCTCTAAAGACTGGAAGAAACTAACATATTCAGAAAACGATTACTTAGTTAAATTCACCAATGTTGATAAAGTAAATACAAAGTATCATTTTACGAGCGATTATACTGATAGAATACAAGAAACTCTTATAGTTATTAATGATAACGCTCAATTAGTTTGTAAATATTCTGATTGGAAAACTATAACCAACGACGAAAACTTTCCTACAACTATGAAGTTCTTGCTAAACGCATCAGGGTCTAATACTAATGTTGATTTAGATTTTAAGTCGGTAAACCTTAATACCAAGTTTGTGGTAGATAATAAAATCCCCAATAAATATAAACGTGTGAGTTTACAGGGTGCCTTAGGTGCTGTAAGGCAATTGTTGTAACTATATATGCAAGTGTGATGAAAACTCAATTTACTATTTCTATATTATTTTTGTTTGTATTGTCTGTATCTGCCGATTCGGTTAAAATGAAAGAACTTCAGAAACAGAAAGACGATGTGAACAAAAGAATAGAATTTTTAGGGCAAGAGATAGGTCGAACAGATAAAAATATAAGTCAGGGATTAGACAATCTTACATTGTTGAATGAGAAAATAAAAACTACACGACAATTATTATATATTATCTCGGAAGAAACAAAAGAGCTAAATAATCAAATAAGCATTAGAGAAACTCACATAAAACAATTAGAGAAAGAGTTAAAAGGAAAGAAAGAAAACTATGCTATATCTATTAGGAAGATACATAAACATAAGCGTTCATACAATCAGTTCCTATTTATATTAGCTTCCGACGATTTTGCTCAGTCGTTAAGGCGTATTCTGTATCTTAAAGAATATTCTTCGTGGCAAAAAGTTCAAGCTGAAGAGATAATACAACAGCAAGAACTATTATATGCTGAAAAACAAGAATTAGAGAAAAATAAAAAAGAAAAAATAAAACTCGTAGTAGAACGACAAAACGAAGAGGCTAAACTTAAAAAAGAAGAAGAGTCTCAAAAACTTAGTGTGGCAAATCTTAGAAAAAACTCTAAAAGCCTTCAGGCAGAACTTGCTAAAAAGAAAAAAGAAGCCGTAGAACTCGAAAAGGCGATAGATAAAATTATTCAAGAAGAAATAGAAGCTTCACGCAAAAAGGCAGAAGCAAAGCCAGGAGAGCGTAAGTCGGCAACCCCCGACGGTTATGCAATGACTAAGGAAGAGCAAAGTTTAGCTGACGATTTTGCATCTAATAAGGGAAAGTTACCCTTCCCAATTAAAGGTCAATATAGTATTATAGGACGTTTTGGACAACAAAACTACGAGGCACTACATAATGTTGTGGGTCATAATCTGGTTTATGATAAGAATGGTATAGAAATAAAAACAACTAAAGGAAACAGTGCTAAGTCGGTATTCGATGGCGAAGTTACTCTTATATTTCATATACCAGGTTCACAAACTTCTGTAATTGTTCGACACGGTAATTATATTACCTTGTATTCTTATCTCGAAACTATTTTCGTTAAGAAAGGCGACAAAGTTAAAACAGGACAGGATATAGGTGAAATATATCACGATGTGAACAAAGGAACTGTATTGTATTTTGAAATAAGACAAGATAAAACAAAATTAAATCCTGAACATTGGTTATATAAATGATTAGTTGCTGCAAAGGTCTACTAAGTAAAAGAATAATATATTATGCAAACAAATAATTCGGCTCTTGTGCTTCTGTCGGGAGGACAAGACTCTACAACTTGCCTGTTTTGGGCTAAAAAACATTTCAAAGAAGTAAAGGCTTTATGTATAACTTACGGACAACGACATTCTATTGAGGTAGAGGTTGCCCGAAATATTGCTAAAGAAGAAAATATACCGTTTCAAGTGTTAGATGCCTCTTTTATAAGTTCGTTGGCGGAAAACTCTTTAACTAATCACGATATGATTATGGACGAAGATAAACCGGCAGACTCTTATCCTAACACATTTGTGCCTGGGCGAAATCTCTTCTTTCTTACATTTGCAGCCGTAATAGCTCGCACTCACAATATAAAGAATATAGTAATAGGTGTCTCTCAAGCTGATTATAGTGGTTATCCTGATTGTAGAGATACATTTATTCGTTCGGCAAATGCTACTCTTAACTTGTCGATGGACGAGCAATTTATTATTCACACTCCGCTTATGTGGCTAAACAAAGCCGAGACTTGGGCTCTTGCTGATGAATTAGGGGTGTTAGACACTATTAAAAATAAAACATTAACTTGTTACAATGGGGTAGTGGCAGATGGTTGTGGTAAGTGTCCGGCGTGTAAACTTAGAAGTGCAGGATTAAACGAATATCAGAATACAAAAAAATAATTATGAATACAGAACAAACAAAAAGCCTTACCTTGTTAGGTAATAAAACTGAATATAAACAAGATTATGCTCCCGAAGTTCTTGAAACTTTTATTAATAAGAATCAAGAAAACGACTACTGGGTAAAATTTAACTGCCCTGAGTTTACAAGTCTTTGTCCGATTACAGGGCAACCCGACTTTGCTACAATAATTATAGATTATATTCCTGATGTAAAGATGGTAGAAAGCAAAAGTCTTAAGCTTTATTTGTTTAGCTTCCGCAATCACGGAGCTTTTCACGAAGATTGCGTTAATATAATAATGAAAGATTTGATTAAACTTATGGATCCCAAATACATTGAGGTGCTTGGTGTATTTACTCCAAGAGGAGGTATAAGCATTCACCCTTATTGCAACTATGGCAGACCAGGAACTGAATACGAAGATATTGCCAAACAAAGATTGTTTAGTTACAACAGATAGTAATATAGTCTTTCAACAAAGTTTATGCTGCAATATATAATTGTAATTCTTATAGGTGTATCAACAGCGTTGTATGTCCTTCATAGGCTGTTTCGATGTTTCTTTGATTCTAAGAAAAGAAAAAATAATTGTGAAGGTTGTTCGGGGTGTATACTTAAAGCAAAGAAAGGAGATAAGAAATAATAAATCTTAAAAAATATAATTTATAATTTGTACTTACCAATTCTTTTATATCTTTGCAAACCAACTAATTATAATGAATAAACACCATGAGTAAAAGATTAACTCTCAGACTAACTCTAACTTTCGCTTTTTTATTAGTCTTTTTGAGTAGCATTACATTTGTTGATGCAAATAATACAAAAACAAATACGCCTGAAGAAAAAAAGCTTGCATCTAAGTCTACAGAAATAAAAGAACTCTACGATGTATTAAAACTTAAAAACGAAATTCCTTTTAAGGCTTTCGAACAGGCTTATGCAGGGTACAAAAAGATGAAACCTAAAAAAACTGTTTTAACGCTTATCGACTACAGTAGGGCATCTACCGAAAAACGTATGTATGTTTTAGATTTGAAAGCAAAAAAGGTTTTATTCAAAACTCTTGTTGCTCACGGACGAAACAGTGGAGAGAATTATGCTACATCTTTCTCTAATGAAAAAGGCTCGCACAAAAGTTCTTTGGGATTTTTTCTTACGGAAGAAACATATATGGGAGGCAAAGGATATTCTTTGCGTCTTTGCGGTTTAGAGAAAGGAATCAATCATAATGCACGCGAACGAGCAGTGGTAATACACGCAGCAAATTACGCTACGGCTAGTTTTGCGGCAAATAATGGCAGGTTAGGGCGAAGCTATGGCTGTCCTGCTCTTCCTCCAAATATAAATAAACCTATTATTGATACTATTAAAAACGGATCACTTATCTATATTTACGCCGAGAAATCCAATAAAGATTATATTAGTAAGAGCAAGATATTGAAGTAACTCGCTCGCTTGTCGCCTTATCTCTGGAGACGCGTCACGCCACGTCTCTACTGTGCATTGCGATTGGCTTTGCTTTGCGCTAACTTTTATCTTTTAGTTTTTAGTTTTTAACTTGTGAAATGCAAAGCTTCACTTAGGGTCGTCTCTCTTACTACAGACCCCTCCTCTCTCTTAGTAGATAGTCGAGGTGTCTCTACTGAGAACGATGGGGTGTTTCTACTAAGAGAGATTAGGCGGTTCTATAAAGAGCGGCATTGGGTCTCTACTAAGAAGCACCTCGCCTATCTACTAAGAGAGAGGAGGGGTATCTACTAAGAAGCTGCTCGCCTATCTAATAAGAGAGACAAGGGGTTTGTATTGAGAGAGATAAGAGGTGTCTTATATTCAAAAAAAATCCCTCAAGCCATAAGCGAGAGGGATTTTTGATATTTGATAATCTGGATTAATAACCACGAATAGCTTTTATTCCTGGTAATTCTTTACCTTCTATAAATTCTAATAAAGCACCACCTCCTGTAGATACATAAGACATCTTGTCGGCGATACCAAATTTATTAACACAAGCAACGGAGTCGCCACCGCCTACTAAAGAGAAAGCTCCATTTTCAGTAGCCTTAACAATAGCCATACCTACAGCTTTAGAACCTCCTGCAAAGTTGTCAAACTCAAATACTCCAGTAGGACCATTCCAAAGAATAGTTTTTGAGGCTTCTATAACTTTAGCAAAATTTTCTTCAGTTTTAGGACCTATATCCAATCCTTCCCAACCGTCAGGAATTTCTTGTACGGGCACTATCTTAGTGTTAGCGTCGTTGCTGAAACTATCTCCAATTTTAGCATCTACTGCCAATACCAGATTTACGTTGTTGTCTTTCGCTTTTTGAAGCAAGTTAAGAGCTAAGTCTAACTTGTCGTTTTCGCAGATTGAATCACCAACTGTTCCGCCTAATGCTTTAACGAAAGTGTAAGTCATTCCACCGCCGATAATAAGATTGTCAACCTTAGTTAATAAGTTTTCTATGATGTCTATTTTAGAAGACACTTTAGAACCACCCATAATAGCAGTGAACGGACGAGCAGTATCTTTCAATACTTTTTCTACCGAGTCTATTTCTTTTTGCATTAAGCAACCGAATAGTTTATGTTCAGCATCGAAGTAATCAGCAATAATAGCTGTTGATGCGTGAGCGCGGTGAGCTGTGCCGAAAGCATCGTTTACATATACCGAAGCATAAGATGCTAATTGTTTTGCCATTTCTTTTTGGTTGGCTTTTTCTGCTTTTTTAGCTGCAGCCTTTTCTTCGTCTGTTGCATCTTCTGCTAATCCACGAGGTTTACCCTCTTCAGCAGCATAAAAACGAAGGTTTTCTAACATTAAAGCTTGTCCTGGTTTAAGGGCTGCCGATTTATCTTTAGCTTCTTGTCCTAAGCAATCGTTAGCGAAATCAACTTCAGTACCTAAAAGTTCTGCAACTCTTGGTAAAATGTGTTTTAGTGAAAACTTTTCATTAACGCCTTTTGGTCTGCCTAAGTGCGAGCCAATAATGATGCTACCACCATCAGCGATAATCTTTTTAAGTGTAGGCATTGCTGCGCGAATACGAGTATCGTCAGTAATGTTGAAGTTTTCATCTAAAGGCACGTTGAAATCTACACGTACGAATGCTTTTTGTCCTGCAAAGTTAAAGTTGTCCATTGTTTGCATAATTGTCACTCTTTCTTTTTTTTATTATTAATAATTAATGTTGTTTTTCGAATTCTTTCATACAAGCAACTAATGCTTCTACTGCTGATTTAGGAAGAGCATTGTAAGTTGATGCTCTAAATCCGCCTACCGAACGGTGTCCTTTAATACCTACCATTCCTTTTTGAGTTGCGAATTGATAAAAATCAGCTTCTAAATCTTTGTATTCATCGTTCATTACGAAGCAAATATTCATAAGAGAACGGTCTTCTTTGGCTGCTGTACCTTTGAATAGCTTGTTGCGATCTATTTCATCATAAAGAATAGCAGCTTTTTCTTTGTTCGTTTTGTACATTACTTCTACACCACCTATTGCTTTTAACCATTTAAGTGTTTGTAAAGCAGCATAAATAGGAAGTACAGGAGGTGTGTTAAACATAGAGCCGTCTTTTATATGAGTTCTATAATCTAACATTGTAGGTATAGTGCGACTAACTTTTCCTAACAATTCATCTTTCACAATTATGAAAGTAACACCAGCTGGAGCAAGGTTCTTTTGTGCGCCACCATAAATAAGTCCGTATTTAGAAACATCAATAGGGCGAGAGAAGATATCGGACGACATATCTGCAACTAAAGTAACAGGAGAGTCTATGTCTGTGTGAATTTCTGTTCCGAATATAGTGTTGTTTGTTGTTATGTGGAAGTAATCGGCATCTGTTGGGATTGTGTAATCTTTAGGAATAAATGAAAAATTAGCATCTTTAGAAGAGGCAACTTCAACAGCTTCGCCAAATAATTTTGCTTCCTTTAATGCTTTGTTTGCCCAAGTGCCCGTGTTTAGGTAAGCTGCTTTTTTTTCTAAAAGATTGTAGGGTATCATACAGAATTGAAGACTTGCACCTCCGCCTAAGAATAAAACCGAATAACCATCAGGAATATTTAATAATTCCTTGAATAAGGCAACTGTTTCGTCCATTACGGCTTGAAACTCCTTTGTTCGGTGACTAATTTCCATAATAGATAAGCCAGTGTTGGCAAAATCTTGAATAGCATTGATTGTGTTGTCTATTGTTTCCTGAGGAAGGATAGACGGACCTGCATTGAAATTATACTTCTTCATATTCATACTATATTAAATTAATATTTGTAGATAGCTAATTTTCGACACGAAGTTAATGTTTTTTTATTAGAAATTATTTATTTTTCCAGAGATTATTCATTTGTTCGTCAATCTTGCGTTCTTGAGGGTTGTTTTGTGCAAACCAAAACTTTTTTTCTTTAGTTCCTTCGGGTAAAAAGTCTTGTTTTACAAAGTTTCCTTCGTAGGCGTGAGCATACTTATAACCTTTACCGTAATTCATTTCTTTCATTAATTTGGTAGGGGCATTGCGAAGGTGTAATGGAACCGGGAGATTGCCCGATTCTTCAACTTCTTTAAGAGCATTACCTATGGCTTCGTAAGCCGAATTGCTCTTTGCGCTTGTTGCAAGATATATGGTTGTTTCAGCAAGAATTATTCTTCCTTCAGGCCAGCCAATCTTGGTAAGAGCATCAAAGCAGGCGTTGGCGAGAAGTAGTGCGTTGGGATTTGCCAATCCTATATCTTCAGCAGCCGAGATAACTAATCGTCGAGCGATAAATTTAGGATCTTCGCCGCCAGCTACCATACGGGCAAGCCAGTAGATGGCTCCGTCGGGGTCGCTGCCTCTAATAGATTTAATAAAAGCGGATATTATATCGTAGTGAATTTCACCTCCTTTGTCGTAGGCTACTGGATTTTCTTGAAGTCGGTCTATAACTTTAGAATCTGTAATTACTATTTCTTCGCTTTCGTCGGCGTTGATTACTAATTCTAAAATATTAAGTAGTTTGCGAGCATCGCCTCCCGCAAATCGTAATAATGCAGAAGTTTCTTCTACTTTAATATTCTTATTTTTTAGCTCAGAGTCTTCAGTTATTGCTTTATTCATTAAAGATATTAAATCGTTGTCTTCTAAGTTTTTCAGAACATAAACCTGACAACGAGAGAGTAGGGGGCGTATAACTTCGAATGATGGATTTTCGGTTGTTGCACCTACTAAAGTAATAGTACCTTCTTCTACAGCTGCTAATAAAGAGTCTTGTTGAGATTTGCTGAAGCGATGAATTTCGTCGATAAATAGTATTGGACGAACATTATTAAAGAAGGTCGACTTTTTAACTTTGTCGATAATTTCTCTAACATCTTTAACTCCAGAATTAACTGCACTAAGAGTATAAAACGATATGTCTAACTGTTGTGATATAATTTTTGCTAATGTAGTTTTACCCACTCCTGGAGGTCCCCATAGAATGAAAGACGGAATATGTCCCGAATCAATCATTTTACGAAGCACACTGCCCAGACCAACTAAATGTTTTTGACCAACATAGTCGTCGAGCGATAAAGGTCTCATTCTTTCAGCTAACGGACGATTCATTTATGTAATTTATATTCTATATTAAAACTGTTATTTATTGTATATAATCCTAAGAGTTGTTTTATCTTTTTCTCCTTTATAAAATTTAGTCAGAATATCATTAAAAATAGACTTTTCATCACTGATTTCACTAAATAAGGTCATACAAGATTTTACTTTTTTAGCATCTAATCTTCCGAATATATTTACAGGGTCAGATTCAGCAAGTTCTAATAATATTTCACAGCATTCAGCAAGTCTGTTTCTCAAAATTGGATTTTGAAGGTACATATTAGCTTCATCTAAAGAATCTATAGCATAATATTTAGCCGTTTCACTTTTGCCTAGACCTTTTATCTGAGGAAAGATAAACCAAATCCAATGAGTTTCCTTTTTCCCTTTTCGAAGTTCATTTATTGCATCATTATAAGAATTATAGGAATCTTGCGCCTTTATAAAGCGATTTATATTCGTTGTATTTGCTTTTTGTTCCATAAATTATTCTTTTATTGGGTAAAGGTAAAAAATACAAATGAATATTTCACGAAAAAGAAATAAGTTGTTGTGTTTTTTCGTTCAAAACTGCTATAATTGTTTCGCAATACAAAGAAAAGCAGTATCTTTGCACACCTCTTAATATAGAGCCCAGGTGGTGAAATTGGTAGACATGCCACTTTGAGGGGGTGGTGCCGGTTTACGGCGTGCTGGTTCGAATCCAGTCCTGGGCACAGAAAAGTTCTTTTATTTTATAAGTTGTAATTGCTTAATACTCAGAGGTGAGAAAAATATTTTGAAAAAAACTTTCAAAAAGTATTGCAGATTAAAAAATAACCCTTACCTTTGCAGAGCATTTGAGAGAAAATGCTTAAGAAAACAAAATGGTGTGGTAGTTCAGTTGGTTAGAATACCTGCCTGTCACGCAGGGGGTCGCGGGTTCGAGTCCCGTCCATACCGCAAAATAAAGCTCTAAGCTAGTTATTATCAACTACTTGGAGCTTTTTCTTTTTGGTTAGGGGCGAAATAAGGGGCGGTTTTTGATGGATCACCGTAAAAACATGAGGGATTTGATTATTATGCATAAATTTTAGCTAATCTAAACAGGAAGAATGCTTTGTCTTTGACACCTCTGAATTGTCTTCTAAAAG